>JAAZON010000217.1 GCA_012797725.1 SAR324 cluster bacterium
GTAAAACCGAACCCTCCCACTTACTTTTGCCAATCGATTCGTCTTGTGCCATGATCCAAGCACCCCCTTTGCATACTTTGCGATATTTGATATTTTTCAAAGCAATCATTTCTAAATAAAAAACTGACCCCCATATTTGGAGGGTGGTCTTCTTATCTATCTATTCAGCAACTAATTCTTCTTTACAAGGTAGAACTTGTGTTCTTGTTAATGACTCGGTCTGTGTAAGAGGGGTCGAAGGTGAAATAACAAAAAATGAACATAGGACCAGAAAGTGATTCTCTTTCCTGGCATGCAATAACAAAACGATCTTGTAGCTTAAGTGTAGAGAGCTGTAAGGCGCATTCTTTATCCGATAATCCTTAAAAGAAAGGTTCTTGAATTAGTTCTGATGGACTAACTTTTTTGTTTACTCCATACTTCTCATTTACATCATTAACTAGTTGTGTAAACCAAAGTGGCGCGCTCGGAGAAACAAAAACTTCTTCAATAAGAATAGATAAATCGCAAGGAACAATCTTACCTTTATCTGGACAATCCCTGTTAATAAACAATGCTCTGACTTCTTTCTCGTGCTCAAAGGACATTCTCTTGTACCAGAATGCGTGATCTGCACTCGCATACCTTTTTTGGAAATTAATATAGTTTACTCTGCCGATGTCAATTGATGGGTTGCATCCGAGAGCTTGATATAGACTGTGATATGAAGTTCTTACTGCGATTGCATTTTCAAGAAAACTTGAATACAGTCTCCACATTGCTTCCGACTCATATTCACTTTCATGCCAGCAATTGATGAATGTACTCTTTTTCTCAATCTCACCACCAAATTCAAATTCTCCAAGCAGACGTTCTGCCTGTTTTTCCACTTCTTCATCTGAAAGCGTACATTCATAGCTATCGGGGGGATTCTTGATCGCTTCTCGAAAAAAATGTAAATAATAATCGTTCCATTTTGATTTGTTCTTCTTTAACCCTTTTGCTCCTTCAAATGAGTCTTGAAAACAATCTGCACGTGCAAAGTATAAGCCTTTGGTTGAAAGCATACTCACATATTTCGCAAAATCTGTATATCTCCACAATTTGCTTTCTTTTTTGGGCACAGTATATGCTCGCGGTATGAAGTAAAACCGTACAGCAGTTTCTTTTAGTTTCTTTGAGCATTCCTCGCAGACGTATAAGGGTTCATCATCAGTTCCGTATCCCAAATGGGAGGTATCACCTTCTTGAAATTTATAACCACATAAAACACAATTATCATGGCATTCAAATGCCAAACGACTTAGTTCTTCAGTAATTCTATTTGTCATTTTTTCCATATCATCTCGTAAGTAATCAATGGGATAGGTCTACTTTTATTGGGACGGTAATATAGTAAGCCAGATGAAACGTAGAGCAAGGAAAAAAGCAAAAAATGAGCAAAAACCAAAATTATGCTCAAGCACCATTTGTAAGCAATTTTCCCCAATCACTTTTCATTTGTAAGAATAATTCCTTTCACAGGATCAAGGGTCTCATGA
>JAAZON010000218.1 GCA_012797725.1 SAR324 cluster bacterium
CAATAAAGAAAATCCCCGGATTGCCCAACTTTGGAGCTTCGGGAGGATTAAGGATCTTAACACTCTTTGAATTCCATATCGCCAACTTCTCTTCCAAAAGAGCCTTAAGACGCCCTTCGTCCACGTTGCCAGTAACTGCCATTATCGCCTTATTTGGACTGAGCAACGTTTTGTAACGTTCTATCAGTTTTTCTCTGGTTATTCGTTTAATGTCTTCTGACACGACAGGCAGCCCATATGGAGAAGCTCCAAAAAGAAGTTGTCTAAAAGACAGACTGGCCACAGTGACAGGATCGTCCTTGCGTCTTTTGATCTCTTCAAGCGATTTCAGTTTAAGAAGATCCAGCCTAGCAACATCAAATTTCGGTTTTAAAACAATATCCGCAACGATATCGCTTACAGTCTCCAAATCGGCACTCAGACAGGAAAACGAGATCACGCCATACTCTGATCCAAAAGAACTGGAAACTGTTGCAGCCAGTTTCTCGAGATCCCTATCCAATGTTTTTGGATCTCTAGCCCCAGCCCCACCATGTCTAAGCATATATCCCATAGCGGAAGTACTGCCCCTTTCCAGGGCATTCTCCCATAAAGAGCCCCCTGGAATGTAAAGGGCACCACTCACCAAGGGCAATTCATTATCTTCGAGAAGATAAACTTTCAACCCGTTTGAAAGAAAGAAGCTTTTGACTTCAGGAGGTGAAAAATCAAGACTGGTAAACGACTCTATCGAGTTATGATGACTATCAATTTGTGTGCAACCACATAAAAAGATGAATGAACACTTAACCACTAATTTCAGAAAGCTAAGTGAGCGTTTGTTCATTTTTCGACCTCCATCTTTTTCTCCAACATCCCTATAGTTCTGCGGGATTTTCTCAAATATGTATTTGCAACTCGTTTAATATCATTGCTGCTAACCTTCATAGCCTCATCGTACCATGCCAGCGTCGCCATCCAGTCTCCGTGTAACAACTCAGATGAAAGCAATGCACTCGCCAAGGAATTGTTTGAACGCATTGTTTGTAAATAGCTCATAGACAAAGCGCGTTTTGCAATTTTGATATCTTCTTCATTCACTTGGGATTCTTTAAATTCATCTATTAATCTATCGAATTCCTCAAGAAGTTTGTCGTTTGAATGCGGGTTTGCAGGCTCTGCGAAGAACACAGCTAAATTCGGATATGCGCTTCCCGGAACTTCTGTTACTTCCACTACGGTTGCTAATCTCTTCTTTTCTACGAGTTCACGGTATAAAAGCGAGGTTTTTCCTCCTGAGAGCACTTCAAGCATCACGGTAATCGGGGCGTCATCTGGATGTGGATAATTTGGTTTCTTATAACCAATTAATAGTTCTGGAGAAGAATTAAATTGGACTGTGATTCTCCTTTCCCCATCTTGTTCCCGTTCCTCTATTTTTGGTCTTTCTGGATCTTTCCCTTTCGGGATTTCACCAAAATATTTCTCAAGCAAGATTCCATCTCTTTCTGGATCCACATCCCCAACAAGGGTTATAACCATATTACTCGGGACATAATATTTATCTCTAAAAGTCTCTAGTTTGGTGGCGGTAAGTCTCTCTATGTCGCTAACATAGCCTATGACCGGCTGCCGATAGGGATGCATCAAAAAGGCTGTCCCGTAAAATTGCTCTAGTAGTCGACCCATTGGATCATCTTCTGTGCGACTCCTTTGCTCCTCTCTTACAACATCACGCTCTTGATAAAACTGCCGCATTACAGGATATCTCAAGAAATCCGCTTCCATCTTGCACCAAAACTCAAACTCAGAGCGGGGAAGACTC
>JAAZON010000219.1 GCA_012797725.1 SAR324 cluster bacterium
CCCATGCACAGGTCATTTCAATGACAGCCTGGCCAAGATTCTGGATGAAATTTAGGGGTGAGATTGTATTCGTCCTTTCCAAATCAAATTATCCTTTGAACGCAGTAGCAATAACGTAAAATTCATTTGATGTCTTTCGTGTTGAATCCAACTCAACACGAGATACCTTCGCGAAGGAAAGTCTTAGGCGCTTCACGAATTCATCGGCGCTTGCACTCTTAAACATTTTTATCACAATAGCTCCTTTCATCTTGAGGCACTTCTTGCAGGCGCCATATGCAAGCTCTGCGCATTCAAGAGTTGCATTCTCATCAACCTCTCGAATACCGCTGAGTTTTGGAGCCATATCAGACAAAATGACATCGAAAGAGCCATTTGCAGAGTTAAGGCATTTTTCCAGCGTGGCCTCGGAACGAACATCACCTTGCAGGGTTATGACGTTAGATTCCTTCAAAAATTCGGTCTCAACTAGGTCTACGCCTATAACTTTTCCTTGTGGACCCACAAATTCCGCCGCGATCTGGAGCCAGCCTCCGGGCCAGCAACCTAAATCAAGCACCTTTGAGCCAGGTTTTATAAGATTATACTTTTTTTGAACTTCGACAAGCTTGAATGCTGCCCTTGAGCGAAAGCCTTGATCTTTAGCTTCCTGATAGTAGTGATCCTTTCTTTTATAATTAGAGGCCATGGTCTAGAGATTTAACACATTGAGAAGCTTTAAAGAAATTTTTGACTTATCATTTAAGTAAAACATTACCTATGATTTACCTAACGATGTTTGAAAGCAAGCTGGTGTTGAAAAAATATCAGAAAGCAGCTTGAGTTTTCTAATTTATTAATATATAGAAATATTATAGAAAATAACGGGTATCTGTTTCGGCATAATAGGATCACTATTTGGGTGAATGGGGAGTTGAAAAGATACAACAGCAATTGCTCGGAGGGGAAAATGCTTCAAAACCTGTCTTTAATACTCGATCTTCTTGCTGCATTGGTTACTATCCTCTATCTTGGCAGACTTATAATAAGTGCCTACCAAGTTCCTCAGCAAAGCCGTTAGGGATTCAGGATCTTTGCAATACAATATTGATTTTTTGTTGCTATTCGACCAAGAAAGTTTTTCCCTTGAAAGAAATTCAAAGCGGGAGCAATATCAAGTCGAGTTCAAGGGAAGCACGGTGCAATTCCGTCACGGACCCGCCGCTGTAACTGGGGACTCCATCTGCAATGCACTCACTGTTTAGTAGCAATTAACAAACGGGAAGAGGCAGAGAAGGAGATTGATCCAGAAGTCAGAAGACCTACTCAAATACTTTGGAATCGTTCTGAGTTTAATAAAACTTGAGGCGAATCCATAGACAATCAAACCAGATCTCTCGTGGAAGGTTTTATTTCAAGGGACTTTATTTGACAGTCATCCCTCAAAATAAACCAGGAGATCGGTATCTGAATCATTAATTTATTGCTTTAGAGGAAGTGGAATCATGAAACGATACCCCATATTTGCATTTCTTTTCTCAAATATTATTTTTTTCACCTCTACATCACCTTTAAGAGCCGAAGAATTGCCGTCGAATCTAAATACTTCGAATGATGATGGTATTGAAATCGTCGTCTCGGCCAATCGCGTTGAAACACCCAAAGAAGAAACAGCCAGCTCAGTGACTGTTATTGATGCTAAAGAGATGGAGCAAAAGCAAGAAACGAGCATTTCTGACGTATTGCGTAGTGTCCCTTCTGCTGATGTGGTTCGAAGTGGTGGACTTGGGGGGAACACTTCTGTGTTTTTGCGAGGAGCAAATCCGGAACATACATTGGTTCTAATAGATGGAATTGAAGTAAATAATCCAATAACAACGTCACGAGTCTATAACTTTGCCGATCTAGTTCCTAATAACATTGAAAGAATAGAGGTCTTAAGAGGCCCACAGGGTCCTCTCTATGGGTCGAGCGCAATGGGTGGAGTTGTCAGTGTATTCACTAGAAAAGGGACCGGGGAGCCTTCGCTTAGCGCGTCATCCGAGGCTGGATCGTATTCTACGTTTATTCAAAAGGCTGGACTTAGTGGGGGAACAGAGCAGATGGATTACTCAGTAGGACTTTTCCAAGAAAATAGCGGTGGAATTTCCGCAGCAGGGGCTGAGTATGGAAATGAAGAACATGATGGCTATGAAAACACAGCATTATCAACTCGACTGGGGTATTCTCCTGTGAAGAATTTCCGAATGCAGAGCTTTCTGCATTACCTTGATGCAGAAGCCGATCTTGATAATGCAGGGGGAATTGGTGGAGACGACCTTAATCGCGAGTCTGGGAACAAACAAGTATTTGGGCGTATTCAAGCAGAATTGGAATCGTTGTCCAGGAGGTTGAAGCAACAACTTGGTGTATCTTTAACTGATCAACAGTTTGAAGATAACAACAATCCAGATGCTCTACATCCTAGTGATGTTATGAGAAGCCGCTATGTTGGACGAAGTAATAAGATAGATTTCCAGAATACTTACAAGGCTTTTGATTCTCTGACGTTAATATTGGGGGCTCAGAGTGCTGTGGAATCGGGCCATTCCAATTATATGTCGGATGATGTTTTTGGGTTGTATGAAAACAACTTCTCAAATCGTTCGGCAACGACAAACAGTTATTTTGGTGAAGCTCAAACCTCCCTAGGCAAAACCCTCTTCACTAACGCTGGTATCCGCTTTGATGACCACTCGCGTTCAGGATCGAGAGTAACTTGGCGTATAGCGCCAGCCTATATCATACACGATAGTGATACTAAATTATCAACGACTGTAGCAACTGGATTTAAATCCCCTTCGCTCTATCAGCTATATTCCAGTTATGGGAATGAAAACTTGGATCCAGAGAGAAGCTTAGGACTTGATGCAGCAATTGAGCAAAGTTTTTTAAACAAAGGCCTGATAATTTCTACCGGATATTTCTATAACAAATTTAACGATTTAATCAGCTTTGAACCTAATACTTTTTTGTTTGAGAATATTTCAAGAGCAAAAAGCAAGGGCATAGAAACTTCCGCTTTCTTTAAGTTTTATGAGAAGTTAAGACTTCGCGCCTCTTATACCTTTACAGATACGGAAGATGAGGATACGGGCATGGAACTTCTGAGAAGAGCCAGGAACAAGTTTGCATTTGATTTTGGGTATGATCCTCTGGAGAAGTTACATCTTAATGCCGCTGTGCTTTTCAATGGAAAGCGCTATGACAATAATTATTCAGCATATCCTGTTGAGAGAGTCGGTCTTGGCGGCTATGCTTTGGTCAACTTTGCTGTGAGCTACGATTTTTCGAAAACGATACAGATTTTTGCGCGAATCGACAACATCTTCGATCGTAATTACGAAGAAGTTTATGGATATGGCAACCCTGGTGCGGCTGCATATGGAGGGCTAAAGTTTAGTCTATAATACTTAGAAACAAGATTTTGCTTGCGTTCGGAGCACCGGCCCACAGTGTTATTTGGCCAGCCACTGGATTGTTTTTTCTCTCTTTCGAGAGATTTCAGGCTGCGAAAGCCTTTGACAAGCGCAGTGCACGGTTCTAAAAGAG
>JAAZON010000220.1 GCA_012797725.1 SAR324 cluster bacterium
CTTCATTAGTGTAAATTGCTACAGAATTTTGAAGTCGCTCACTAAATTCAGGGTCTCCCGTCACCCTTTTCCCCTTAAGAAGCTGAGCTGCTTCTCCAAGCACATGACTCGGAGAAGCACAGATTGCAGCAACTATCTTTCCACTATTGTAATGATCCAAGATATTTTGTCGTACTAAAGCGCTGGAAGCAAGAAACAGAGCATTCTTCTTTCCCCCCGGGAGAATCAATGCATCATAGGTTTGCTTATCCTCCTCATCGAGGATGACATCTGCAAGTAGGCTCGACCCCCAGGCTCCCTTTAATTCTCTAGAGCGGAGGCCGGCAACCGTCACATTCACACCGAGCCTTGTTAGGACATCGATAGGAACGACTGTTTCAATATCTTCAAAGCCATCTGATATTATGAAGAGAGCTCTTTTTCCCATAATTCCGATTAGCATATTCCACATTGATCAGCAACTTGGTTTGCTAAATCACAAAAAGAACTCGGCTGAATCTGCCAGTGCAGAAAGCAGCCACAGAACCCGAAATCAGGTGCTTTCCACTCCAAGCTTTGTGTCCACTGTGTTCTCTGTGGTTTAAGAAAGAATTTAGATCGAAAAAAAAGAAAATATCTTGTATGTATTAAAACCACGGAGGATACAGAAGCCCCGCTCGGTCAGCAGACTGCGGGTTGGGCCGACTACAGATGGCTAATAAAAAGATCAGGCCCTCCAAACTTAATTCCCAGCAATCTTAATTCTCGCATCAACTGTTACCGCCCCACTGCCTTCTGGGAGTATTTTCACCGGATTTAAGTCAAGTTCTCGAATTTCTGGAATAAGTTCAATCAGCGCTGACACTCTCATTATTACATCCTCCAGCGCTTTTCGATCCACTTTCTCCGATCCACGAAAACCCTCCAAGAGCTTTTTGGCGCGAAGCTTGTCCAACAAGGCCTTTACCCTAACATCTGTGACCGGTGGAAGAGAGAAAGCAACATCCTTGAAAAGCTCAACAAAAATTCCTCCAAGACCAACCACTATCAAATGTCCAAACACAGCATCAGTGGTTACACCCACTAGAAATTCTACTCCCCCTTGGACTTCTTGCTGAAGCTGGAATCCCTCGACTCTCGCGCCAATATTATGCATTTTTTGAGTGACATTTTTTGCAGCATTCAAAAGCTCCTTCTTATTCTTTATCCCCAGAATCACGCCACCTACATCACTTTTATGGAGTACTTCTGGTGAAAGAACCTTCAAGACTAAAGGATAAGTCAGTTTTTCACTGACTTCTTCAATCCTTGAAGGCTCTACAACTCTAGAGCTGACGAACTGAATCCCGACTGCTTTCAGAAGATCCTGGACTCGTTGCCCCTCCAGCCATTGCTCCGCCGAATTTTCCGCTAATACCTCATCAATAATCTTCCTGGCCAAAGTCTTTTCTTCGGGTGAGAGCGTTAATACCTCCCCCATAGGTTCTTCTCTCCACCTTGCATATTTTTCAACGGCACTTAAAGCTTGAGCCGCATTCTCTGGAAATACGAATACAGGAATTTGTCCATGAGGCCCATTTTCAAATTCTTTAGGCACGTGTTCACTAGACGAAAGAAAAACTGTCAACAGGGGCTTTTTCAAAGAGATTGAGCAAGCACCTCTTGCAATACCAGAGGCCACATCGTGCGGATCCGTAATAATAGGAGGCACATAGATTACTATCAAAGAATCAACATTCTCATCCGCCCCAACAATCTTTATGACCTCTTCGTATAAATTACCTTCCGCATAGGCCAACATATCAATAGGATTTGCAAGGCCCGCTTGAAATGGAAGAATCTTCTTTAATTTAACAAGAGACTCATTTGAAAGGGTTGGAAGTTTCAAACCTCGTACCTCCAGAGCATCAGCAAGCAGTATGCCTGGTCCCCCAGCATTTGTAACTACTCCAACTCGCGGGCCCGCAGGAAGCGGCTGTGACGATAATACTTTAGCCACATCAAAGAGCTCCTCTAAGGTATTCGTTCGAATTACACCTGCTTGATCGAAGATTGCATCAACTGCAACATCTACATTTGCTAACGATGCCGAATGACTAGAAGCTGCTCTAGAACCAGCTGCTGTACGACCAGATTTGACCGCAACCATCGGTTTCCGGCGCGCCAACTCAGGAGCTATTCGAGCGAATTTTTCTGGATTTCCAAAGCTTTCCAGATAAAGTGCTATAACCTTTGTTCTCTCATCATAAGCCCAATATGAAAGCAGATCGTTGACAGAAACATCGGCTTTGTTACCGATTGAGACAAAATTGGATATTCCCAAATGATAGGTTGAAACATAATCAAGAATTGCTATCCCCAAGGCCCCACTTTGTGAAACCATTGCTATGTTCCCTGCTGGAGGATAGACCCCCGCAAAAACTCCGTATATCGGATGCTTGGGATCTGTATTCACAATCCCAACGCAGTTTGGCCCTATAAGGCGCATGCCAGCACCTCTTGCCATCTTGACTATGCGCTTCTCTGTCTCTCTTCCCTCCACCGACAGTTCTGCAAAACCAGAGCTGATCACAACAACTCCTTTCACTCCCTTTCGTATACATTGAGCTATCGTTTCTTCGACGTCCGGTGCATGGACGGCTATTATTGAAAGTTCAACATCTCCCGGGACATCTTCAACTGATCGAAAACTTCTCAAACCGCTTATTTCACTAGCACTAGGATTAATTGGATATATCTTTCCCTTAAACCCAGCCTGCAACAAATTAGATACGAGTGCAGCCCCTATGCTTCCTGGCCGTCTTGATGCTCCAATAACAGCCACGCTCTCAGAATTAAAGAAAGTATCAAGACTATTGGCTGTGGCCCTCATCTCCCTTTCAATGCTCGCATGCCTAAACTCTGGAGTCTCTTCCGTGCTTAATTCAATCTGAACTTCATCGCCTTTATAGACACGGGTCCCTCTCAAGCCACTATGACGAAGTACCTCAAGAATCTTCTTGTCCTCACTCAGGACAAAACCCTCAAACTGTTGAATTCCATGTTTCTCTCCTAGAAGAGCCAGATGCTCGACAAGAATTGTCCCCACACCTTTCCCCTGCCAGCTTTCATGAACAGCCAGTGTCAGACTTGCATGATAGGGATTGACGCTATCTCTAATACAACTTCCAATCCCAAGAACTTTGGAAACTCCCCATTCTTCTATACATACAACTAGACTTATTATACGGGCCCGATTTGGAAGACAGATCCTCTCCACTGCTGAAAAGCTAGGGGACACCCTAGCTCCAGATGGGGCAAAATACCTTGGGTAAACCTTTTTATCACTAAGACTATTGAAGAGTTCCAACACACTACTTGCATCGCTTCCACGAATTGAA
>JAAZON010000221.1 GCA_012797725.1 SAR324 cluster bacterium
CTCCAGAGAGATAGCTTCAGAAGATGGATTCAATGCCTTCCAAGCTTTTGCAAAGAGCCTAAGCACAGCAGCGGCATCACTGCTCCCCCCTCCAAGCCCAGCCCCAAAGGGAATGTGCTTTTCAAGCGAGAGCTTTGGATATAATGGCATCGGGAATTCTGACAGGAAAAGTTTTGCAGCCTTATATGCAATATTTTCACGATTATCTTGCAAATCACTAAGCGAAACTGTCGAAAGCGGAGATATCACAAAGAAAGGCCCCTCTTCTTCTGAGAACTCCAATTTCAGCATGTCAAATAAATCAATAGGGACATTGAGCATGCTTAACAAGTGGAAGCCATCCTGCCTGCGACCCGTTATCTTTAGGCGCAAATTTAATTTTGCTGGTGCCTTTATTGAAAAAGACATTGCAGAGACCAAGATTAAATTCCTTTCTTCGAGGTAATAGAAGCAGTACTAAGAGCAACACTCTCTTTGTGAAAATATATCACTTAGGGTTCTTCACCCTCTTCAAACAAGGATTCTTCTTCCTCATTTTCTTCTTCTCTTCCTGAGAAACGTCGCTCAAGATTTTCTTGCTCTTGTTTACAGTCGATGCAAAGTTGTGCAACTGGCCTGACCTTCAGTCGTGCAATAGATATGTCCTCACCACAACTTTCGCAGACCCCATATGTTCCATCCTCGATTTTGGACAAGGCGAGATCGATCTTTTTAAGAAGATAGGTTTCACGCTTTCCTATCTTTTGAAGATTGGCCTGTGAGATTTCAACAGAGGCTATGTCCGCTGAGTCACCAGCATTAACATTAACATCGGGCAACTCCTGGGAGTCACTTAAAGCTTCAAGGTGACGAAGGATTTTACTCTTTTCAAGCTCAAGAAGTTTTTTAAAATCCTGGAAATCTTTTTTCTTCATAGCAACTCACATAACAAAGTAAAGGCTGTTTAATTAATAGTTGAACTTCAAAAAACTCAAAGAACCCAAAATGCTAACATCAAAAAACCAGGGAAGAAATATCACATATAAATCTCTGTTTTGAAAGACATATTTTTTTGTCTTTTTTCATATTGCCTGCACAGCTTTAAAAGCAGTTGAAGAACATAACGGGATAAAGGTATACCCTAGAGATAAACGCCTTTTCTATGCCGTAATTCAACTTCAATCTCTAGAAAATTCCTATTGATGAAATAGACCTCCCGGTAATCAGCGAATTATCTCTAAGCTCCTTTATTCTCGACAGCAAAACACAGAACAATAACACTTATTGCTTCTCGTGCCAGTTCCAGGCTGTGCGAACGATCTCCTCAATGTCTGTGTATTTGGGAGTCCATGAAAGTTCTCTTTGGATTTTGCCTGAAGAGGCAACAAGACGTGGAGGATCCCCGGCTCTACGTTCACCGAACTTATAGGGGACTTTTTTCCCTGAGACTTTTTCCACCGCTTTGATTATTTCAAGCACGGAAGTTCCTGTTCCAGTCCCTATGTTCAATATGTTGCTCTTTTTTTCTTTAAGCAGATATTCAAGGCCCAAGATATGCGCCTTTGATATGTCTGCCACATGAATGTAGTCACGAATACAAGTTCCATCTGGGGTGTCATAATCATTGCCTAACACGGTAAGTTCCCCTTTTCCCAATGCGGCATTAATAGCAAGAGGGATTAAATGAGTCTCTGGATCATGAAGCTCTCCAATTTGGGCAGATGGATGGCCTCCGGCAGCATTGAAATAGCGAAAGATCATAGAACGCATCCCATAGGCACTTTCATAGTCTCTCAAAATTCTCTCGACTACCAACTTTGTAAATCCATAAGGGCTTATGGGATTTTGCGGTGTTTCTTCCGTCAACGGCACGGTTTGAGGAATTCCATAAGTTGCGCATGTTGATGAAAATATGAAATTCATCACATTCTGAGCTTTCATGGCATCCAGAAGAGAAAGTGTTGTCGCCACATTATTGTGATAGTAAAGTGCGGGATCGCTAACAGACTCTCCAACATAGGCATAGGCAGCAAAATGCATTACTGCTACTGGCCTATAGGTTTTAAGGACATTGGTCATAAAGGTCTGGTCTTCCAGGCTCCCCTCACACAACTCGACTCCTAAGCGCTCTGCAATAAAGCGATGCCCCCTGCTGAAATTATCAACAACCACAGGGGTGTATGAGCTGTCTTTCAGATCAAGGACGCATTGGCTACCAATGTATCCCGCACCGCCTGCAACTATCACTGTTTTCTCTAAACTCATATCTCTTCCTTTTCTATCGTAATACCCTCATAAAACACTAAGGCACATCTCTTACATGTGCAAAATAAAAATCTAGACTTTCAATCACCTTTGATGACGCTAAGCTTTCTAGTAACACCAATTTGTCCCGCGATGTCTGTCCTCTAAGAATGATTACTGAACTTTTGGATCTCTTAAAAAACTTAGCTAAAGACTCAACAAGCTCCGCATTAGCTTTTCCATCGGCTGCAGCAGAGTGCACTCCCCATTTCAATGACGCTCCAAGAACTGAGAGAGGACCCGTCTTAGTGCAACGCGGCGTGACTTTAAGATGCAAAACCGCTCCTTGCTCATTGTTTTCTAAATATGAGGGCATCTCTTTCATCTGAGGGCTCATGCCTGTTTTGCTTTTGGAGTATATTCCTTTACAAGTGCTATCA
>JAAZON010000222.1 GCA_012797725.1 SAR324 cluster bacterium
CAAAATTAGCTCGGCGCTGCCCCGCCGTTCCAAAGACACCTACATAGCGCGCATTCTCTTCCGGCAACAGGTCTTTAGCGGTATGCGGCAAGGCGATTGGAATCGGTACAAGTTCCAAAAGTTCCATCATCAATGATTCAGATTGTGAAAGATGAATGCCGTTTCCAAACATAAACAGAGGGCGCTTAGCTTCTTTCAGGGCTTTTATGAACTTGTTTATATCATCTTCAAGTTTCGAGTTATCTCTGGCTGATGCAGATACAGCTGGGATAAAGGAAGGCAGGTTGTTTTCATCAATCTGACTGTTTTGAATATCCAGTGGAATATCGATCCAAACCGGCCCTGGTCGACCGCTAGTTGCAGTAAAGAGCGCATATTCCAGTTCATACTTTATTGTGTTGGGATCTAGAATGGTCTTTGCGTACTTGGTCACAGGCTTTGCCATCTCGACAACATTTCCTTCTTGCGGGCCTTTTTGTCTGATCATGTTATAGTCCGCAATAAGATCTCTTCGCACTTGACCGGACAACACCAGAACAGGAATGGAGTCAACCCACGCTCCCGCAATTCCCGAAAGTGCGTTGGTGCCGCCAGGGCCTGTAGTCACAAGGCATGCACCAATTTTATTAGTGACTCTACAAAAGACTTCAGCGCTTATAGCACATGCTTGTTCGTGATAGTTGCAGTAATATCTCATATCACTGTTTGTTCCAACCGAATCTAAGAGGTGCATAATCCCACCACCTGACACTAAAAACAGGTCACATATATCTTTCTTAACTAGAAATTGAACTACAAAATCCGAGAGTTTCATCATGTGAATACCTTTAAGCAATGATGGTTGGTTTAAGACCTTGCAGACTTAATATGATAGATCCTGCCCTGCACTTCAACATTGAAATGCATTGAGAGATTCTTTCAGTGAAAAACACGGAACTATTCATTAATTGTTGGAAATCGGCTTTAGCGGTTAAGGATAACCGCAAAAATTGGGTGTCCACATAACAAACTTAGGAAATCAACTGCATTTAAGACAACCAATCAGGGCGGTTTATGGAATTCACCCGAACGTCATTGCGAGCACCGAGCGTAGCGAAGAGGCGTGGCAATCTCGTGAAAAAATATTTCATGAGATTGCCACAGGTACTGTCGTGCCTTCGCAATGACGATCTTATTAAAGCCCTCCTCCAGTTCGGCATTTTCCCTAGAATTGCTGTAGGCCTTCTGTAATTTATTGAAGCAGCAGAGTCAAAAAAGGTCGTTTGTGGAATCAGTAAGGCAGAAACATTAGAGTCAGAAAGCCGACAGCCGTTCAACAGTCTGCGGCAGGTGGAAACTAAACATTTTTGGTATCCCACCAACAAACTCAAGAGATTCTAGTGGCATTGAGCAAAGGCATGGATAGAGGTCTTGAAGTCCCTAAGCGAAAAGGGATATTGTCTAAACTGACATCATTTGGGATTGAAAAGAAACCATGAAAGTTGCAATTTTGGCCGGAGGAAGAGGAACTCGCCTTGCGGAAGAAACAGCTCTTAGACCTAAGCCAATGGTGCTTATCGGAGAAGATCCGATATTGTGGCATATAATGAAGCTCTACTCATTTTACGGATTTTCCGAATTTGTCATTGCTCTTGGTTATCTTGGAGACTTCATCAAGGACTATTTCATTAATTATCGAATGCGGACGAACGACATCAGCGTCGAAGTTGACAGTGGTAAGGTGACAATTCATGGGAAACCTGATGAGCGCTGGAAAGTTCACTTACTTAACACTGGTGTCGAAACAAATACTGGTGGTCGCGTAAGACAGCTAGCTAAGTTTATCGGCAACGAGACCTTCTTAATGACTTATGGAGATGGGATTGGTGATATAAATATTACTAAGCTCATAGAATGTCACCAAAGAAACAAGAGACTCGTAACCGTGACAGCCGTTCACCCACCAGCCCGGTTTGGTTCTATTTCCTGCGACGGAGAAAGAGTAGCTACCTTTGCCGAGAAACCTCAAGTAACTGAAGGGTGGATCAACGGAGGTTTTTTTGTAATTGAACCTGAGGTCTCGTCGTACATTGAAGACGATGGAATTCTTTGGGAAGGAAGTCCAATGGAAAACTTAGTCCAGAGATCCGAGGTCTCGGTGTACCAGCATAATGGTTTCTGGCAGAGCATGGATACGGTTAGAGATGTTCAGCTTCTAAACCATCTTTGGAATGAGGGTGAAGCGCCATGGAAGATCTGGTGATAGATGGCTCATTTTGGAAAGATCGCCCTGTCTTTGTTAGCGGCGCCACCGGATTAGTCGGCAGTTGGCTTGTAAAACAACTAATAAATTTAAATGCAAATATCGTCTGCCTCATAAGGGACTGGGTTCCTGAATCTGAGTTATTCCTCTCAGGCGCCCATACTAAAGTTTGCATCGTCCGTGGTGACATAAGAGATCGAGAGATTCTCGAACGCATATTGGGTGAATATGAAGTCAAGACGGTAATTCACCTTGCTGCGCAAACGATTGTGTCAATAGCTAATAGGAATCCAATTTCAACCTTGGAGAGCAATATTCTAGGGACTTGGACACTGCTAGAAGCTTGCAGACATAGCCATCTTGTCTCTGAGATTGTTGTTGCATCTTCAGATAAGGCTTACGGAGCACACCCTAAACTTCCATATGATGAAAGCTTTTCCATGGAAGGAAGTTCTCCATACGACGTCAGCAAATCATGCGCAGATCTCATTGCGCGGATGTACGCTTCAACTTTTGGACTTCCTGTTTGCGTGGCTCGTTGTGGGAATATTTACGGCGGTGGTGACTTAAATTGGAATAGACTCATTCCTGGTACTATCCGCTCCGTAATAAAGGGGGAAAGACCTATTATAAGGTCGGATGGTACCTTTCTGCGAGACTATTTTTATGTAGAAGATGCAGCGACTGCTTATCTTGCGCTCGCTCGAAAACTCTCAGAATCTCCCGAATTGAAAGGGCAGGCATTTAACTTCTCAAATGAAGAGCCTCGTCGTGTACTAGACGTCGTTAATAGTATTATTAAGCTAATGAACTCGAGCCTGAAGCCCATGATTCTCAATGAAGTTCATAATGAAATTCACGATCAATACTTGTGTTCTGAGAAAGCACGAAACATGTTGGGCTGGACTCCTCACTATGGGCTAGAATGCGGACTCAGCAAAAGCATCTCTTGGTATAGAGACTTTTTTACGAAAGAGACAACATGAACTCTAGGGCTGACA
>JAAZON010000223.1 GCA_012797725.1 SAR324 cluster bacterium
GGATCCACATGTTGAGAATTCCGTATTGGTTTTGGGGGCAAGGTTAGGGACTTGAACATCATTGCGAGCACAGAGCGTAGCAATCTCATGTATAAGTATACTTCATGAGATTGCCACGGGCACTATGTGCCCTCGCAATGACGTAAACGGCTACATAATTCCTATTAAGCAGACTCAGACAGCCGTTAGCAGTTAAGCGGACAGCAGTTCTGCAGAAACATCCATCGTCTACATTGTATCGCTTAAGTCTCTTCAGTATTAAAATTAATATCAAATTCCACACCGTTTTGAGAGTTGATATTTATCTCGCCACCAAGCTGATTTTTTACTAACAAGTTCACTAATTGCAGGCCAAGAGATTGACTTTTCTCCAAATCAAACTCTTTTGGAAAACCAACTCCATTATCCTTAAAAGACAGAGAACATAGCTTGTCATTTCGAGTCATTCGAAGTTCTATAGAAGGGAATTTTGAATTTGAATTCATAATTTTGTCTTCCAAACCTGAAAATGCATATTTCATTGAATTAGTTGCCAGTTCATTTACTATTAAGCCACAAGCAATGACGGTATCTATTTTTAGAGAAACATTTTGCGCATCTATTAATCTCTTAACGTGAGAAGTAGGGCTATAGGCTTCAATAATTCTGTTAAGAAGATTTTCGAAATAATTCTGCATTTTTATATTCTCAAAAGTGCCGATCTCTATAAGACTCTCGTGAACCAACGCCATGGCGCGAACTCGCCCCTCGAGATTCAACAACATTTCTTCCTTGCTAATGGTGGACGCCCTGCCGCCCTGCATGGATATCAAAGCAATTATGGCTTGAAGATTGTTTTTCACCCTATGTTGAAGCTCTCGTAAAAGAACCTCTTTCTCACCAAGTGATTTACGAAGTTCCGCTTCAGCAGATTCTCTTTCTCTTTGCCGGCTTTCCAATGCTGCAGCCATTGTATTTATCGCAATTCCGAGCCCTGATATCTCATCTCCAACAGCAGACACTTGAACCCTGCTTTCCAAATGCCCCGCTGCTATTTCTTCCGCAGCGGCAACAACATTTAAAATACGATCTGTGATACTAATTTTTCCCCAGAGCCAAGCGCAAGCCAGCGCTATTGCAAAGACCAAACTAATAAAGGCAAGACTACGTTGTTCCATTGAGTGAACATCTGCCAAGGCTATGGCTTCTGGGATTCCGATCCGTACGTGAAGATACGGCTCCGCATTTTCTCGAATCTTGAGAGCCCTTAACGCATATATACGTTTGATCCCATCGAGTCCTTCCTCAATTATGGGCGTTCCTTCCAAATTTGTCGCCAGATCTTTCTGGTTCCATACTTTGTCATTTTTACCCCGGAACTCATTATTGGTAGGATAATGGAAGAGAATCTTCCTTTTCCAATCCGCAAAGCTCATAGTTGAGCCCTCTGGTAAAAGTGCTGTGTCAAAAATGTTGGAATAACTTGACAAGTTCAGCACTAGTATTAGAACCCCGATTATTCTTTTGTTTGAATCCAAAACTGGATAGGCAAAGTGAAGAGATGGTAATCCAACAGATCGACTAATTGCATACTCTCCTACGGCAAAATCACTGGTCGCAATCACTTCCTTAAAATATTTCCTGTCTGAATTGTTTAAGGGACCAGAGATTTCTACAGCTGACGCTATTACGTTTCCTTTTTCATCATCAAGCAAGATATTTGAAAACGCAGGATGTTCTTTAAGCAGTTCTCGAAAAAGACTCTTAGCTTCTTCTGCATTGGCTTTTTGTATATTTGGAATCTGCGATAATGTAATAAGGAGCTGGCGCGCGTTTTCAACAAGCACTTCTTGACGAGTAACAATAGTAGATAGAATTCGTTCTGCACTCCGTCTTGCATCAGAAACCGCCTTATCTCTCCATTCTAATCCCACAAATACAGTGACGGAGACAGCTGGCAGTATCGCCAGAGAAATCAGAAGCAACAGTTTTGTGCGCAGTGAGATCCTTAGGTGAGATTTCATGAGAATGTGGCTTAAAACGCGAAAATTCTGGTAAGCCCATTATAACCTGACCAAGATGTTGTTCAAGTCTACTGAAAGAGCACCTTTAGAAGCCGTGAGACTGTTTATTTAATGGGAATAAGGTTCTGGAACTAGTTATTAATCTCGTTCCAGAACCTAAAAAACCTATAGTGAGCCCAATTCTCTCAGAAGAGCTTCCGCTACATCTCGTGAATCCGGGTTGTAGCTTCCGGCATTGACCTCTTGTTTTATCTTTTCCAAATATTCCTTTCTGCTGCTTTTCTCGTTCTCATCAAGCGCAAATTCCGGAGAGACTTCAGCAGCTTCAGAATTTCTTGCTGCAGATGAAGTCATTTTTTCGGATTTTACTGTTTTCTGATCAACTGAGTTTAAGTATTTTTCAGCAAAAGAGGAGATAAGATTGCTTATGCTGTCTATTTTCATTTATCACCTCGTCCATGATAAGGTCCCACAGTTGTGACAAGAAACTGAGGGAACAGTTATCCATTTTTTTACCATCCGTGGATATACATCGACGAGAATCCTTTCTTCACAGTATCCATCGGCAGCCTATTCCAGGAACTTGAAGGTTTTTGACATATCATTAATCACTTGAAATAATACGATTTATTGATGAAAATCCGAATATTATCTGTATCAAAAACGAAACAAGGCTTTATTGAAGACGGCGAAGAAGAATATCTAAAACGCATTAGAAGTTTTGCAAGTATCGAAAGAATTGAGATTGGAGTAGCCTCCTCCTCTTCCCTTAGCCAAACCGAGCTGCTCTCAAAGGAAGCTCAACAACTTCTCAGCAAAATAAGGAAAGATGAATTCTTGATTGTTTTGGATGAACATGGAAAGGAATTCAACTCTAAGCAATTTGCAAGTTACTTATACGATAAACAAAAAGAGGGCGTTTCAAAGTTTTGTTTTGTTATCGGCGGCGCCTATGGGCTTGACAAAAAAATCAAAGAAAAAGCCAAAATCATGCTTTCTTTATCTCGCTTAACATTTCCGTATCAACTCACTCGTTTAATTCTCATCGAACAACTATACCGAGCCTTTAGTATAATAGCGGGCAACCCATATCATAAATGAAAACCAGAACCCAAATTGGGCAAAGGCTTATGAAATCAAGAAATTTATCTGCCGGATTGCCCTTTCTCATCCTGTAATAAA
>JAAZON010000224.1 GCA_012797725.1 SAR324 cluster bacterium
AGCGCAAATATAAGGTATTAATATATTCTCAAAAGAGAGCAACTGAATTACTGGAAAATGAAACGGCTATTGAGAGTATCAAACAAAGGAGAGTGATTTTCAAAACCAGTTCTCCAGGGGCAGAGGCTTCAATGAATGAAATTCGTGCTTATTAAGGCAAGATAATCAGACACGATTTGTCCCAAGGAACTAAGTCTTTTGGTACTTTTGTGCCTCATTTTTGGACTTTTTGACATCCTATAAAAGCAAGATACTTTGTCCCTATGTGAAGAGTCTCCTTGACTTGGGAGAGAGTTATTTGGTTAAGAGAGTGTACATGGCGAAGAGGGAAAATAATAAGAAAATCAGTGGGGAGAGTCGCATTAGGGATCTTGGAGACAAGATAGAATATGATATTCCAGAAGTAGTCCCTGTATTACCAGTTAAAGATTTAGTTCCATTCCCATCAGTAATGATGTCACTGCTTATCGGGAGAGAAAGCAGCCTTAAAGCTTTGCAGCATTCAGAAAAAACAGACAATTTGGTCCTTATTCTTTCCCAGCGGAATGATACAGATAGTCCTTCTTCCAGTGATCTCTATGATGTTGGCGTGGTGGCTCATGTAGTTAAGATTCTTGCTCCAAAAGAAGAGGGCACTAAAGTGCTCATTCAGGGATTAGTTCGTGCACATGTGAAATCAATGAAAAAGTACGGTGGAGCGCTGCAGGCGAAAATAGAACCAATTCCACCCTTAGGTGGCATAAAATATACAAAAAAAACAGATGAACTGGTTGAAAAAATCAGGTCAAATCTTCAAATGCTTGTTGAGAATGAGATTTTGCCCGATGAAATTCTTGTAGTGACAGAGCAAATTGATGACCCGAGTGTGTTAGCAGATGTTATTCTGGCTCATTACAAATTATCTGTGGATACAGCTCAGAATTTACTGGAGGAGGGAGATCCTAATCGCCGCTTGAGTGTTACAAATTCCTTAATACAAGAAGATGTTAATCGTTTTCTTGTCTCTGAGCAGATTAGGGACAGAGCTCGTGAAGCCCTGAATAAAGATCAACGTGACTACTATCTTAGAGAGCAACTCAAGCAAATACAAAAGGAATTAGGAGAGGAAGGGGCAGAGAGTGAAGATTTAATGCAGCTAAGAAAAGCTCTTGAAGCTCGAAAACTTCCTAGACCTGCGTATTCCGAGTCAATGAAGCAACTAACACGGCTTGAAAGAATGCCGCAAGAATCAAGTGAATATGCCTTATTAAGAACTTATCTAGATTGGATGGTTGAGCTTCCCTGGAACATTCGCACCAGGGATAGAGTTGATCTTAAGATGGCAAATCAGATCCTTGAAGAGGATCACTTTGGTCTGGAAAGAGCGAAATCAAGGATTCTTGAATATTTGAGTGTAAGAAAATTGCGTCCTAACTCAAAAGGGCCGATTCTTTGCTTCGTAGGGCCTCCAGGAGTGGGGAAAACGTCTCTTGGACGTTCAATTGCTCGGGCATTGAATAGGAAGTTCTTCAGAATGTCTTTGGGTGGTGTCCGTGATGAAGCAGAAATACGTGGGCATCGCCGTACCTATGTGGGCGCTCTTCCGGGTAGAATTTTACAGGGAATTAAGCAAGCTGGCAGTAAAAATCCGGTCTTTGTGCTTGATGAGCTGGATAAAATTGGTGCTGATTTTCGAGGAGATCCTGCCTCTGCACTGCTGGAAGTTTTGGACCCTGAGCAAAACAAGACTTTCAGGGATCATTATCTGAATGTGGATTTCGACTTATCAGAAACCATATTTATTGCCACAGCTAACACTATAGATACAATCCCTGATGCTCTGTTAGACAGGCTTGAGACAATTGACATTCCTGGATACACCAATGAAGAAAAACTTGAAATTGCGAAAAAATTCTTAATACCAAAGCAATTGTTAGAGAATGGCCTCAAGGATAAGCATGTTATTTTCCCAGATCCACTACTTCTTTTTCTCATTGATAGATACACGCGAGAATCGGGTGTTCGCAATCTTGAACGTGAGATAGGAAGTATATGTCGAAAAGTCGCACGAGAATTTGCCGAATCGAATAAGCTTATTCACACTATTACGAAGCAACGTCTCGAAGAGTTTTTAGGTCCAACACGTTTTGACCCCGATGTTACGGAGAAAAGGCCGGCAGTGGGATTGGCCCGAGGGCTTGCATGGACAATTACTGGTGGAGAGTTATTACCGGTGGAAGCCTCTGTATCTCGTGGTAAGGGTGCCCTTAGTCTGACAGGGCATCTTGGTCAGATCATGCAAGAATCTGCTCAAGCTGGTGTGTTTTATGCCAGAGCTAAAGCTGAACAACTGGGTTTGGATCCAGACTTTTATGAGAAATATGATATTCATATTCATGCTCCTGGAGGTTCAATCCCGAAAGATGGACCATCTGCCGGAATAACAATTGCAGCAGCCCTTGTTTCCGCTCTTTCTAATAAGAAAATTAGAAGTGATGTTGCAATGACGGGAGAGATTACACTTCTTGGGAATGTGCTTGCAATTGGAGGCTTGAAAGAAAAAGCCTTGGCTGCTCTTCGCTATGGTATTACCACAGTAATAATCCCCCATGAGAATATTAAAGATTTGGATGAAATTCCAAATGAACAGAGAAAACAGATAGATTTCATTCCAGTGAAGCACATAGAGGAAGTCTTTGAAGTGATCTTTGATATTGAGAAACAAAAGAAATGCAATAGGCGAAACAAGAAACATCAAGCTCGAAGAACTAAGCTTAAGCGTTCAAATCACAAAACCCGCAAAGGCTCAAGCCGGAAGAATTAGAGTTGGGAATGCGGATAAGCTTTAGGTTCGCTTTAGTAAATTCTCAATTCTCTTCAATAGTATTTTTCTTTGGATTGTCTTTTCGCAATAATCATCAGCCCCTAAATCCAGTAGCTCATATTCCTTTTGCACATCTGAAACTACTGTGAGCATTAGTACTGGAATTCGCCTAAGTTTTTCAATTGATTTCAATTTTTTAACAAATTGTCCTCCATCCATCCGTGGCATCATGAGGTCAGAAATAATCAAGTCAGGCACTGTCTTTTCTATCTGTTGGAATGCTTCAATACCATCAGAGGCTGACATAATATCATAACCAGCTCCTCTGAAAAGCATCTCAAGTATGCTCCTCTGATCAGGATCGTCCTCAACCACTAATAACAAAGGTGTTGCCCTCTTTTTATCAGTTTTAATTTGCAGAACAGGTTCATTCAGAGCCGCAGCAATGCTTTCAGGGTTTGGTACAAGAGCTGTTGCGCCAATCAGTGGTTTTTGATTCTGTGTTTCATCTGGTTGTTTTAAGAAATAATCATCGGGAATACTTAATATCTTCTCGCTTGAGGCATTGCTTTCCGACATTTTGTAAAGATGTTTTAGGCAAGCCTCTGGAATTACTTTTATTACCTCATATAGAGCATCGAGAGATATTATCCCTTCATTGACTTTTTCAATACCATCTTCGATCAAAGAAACAGCTCCTTCATCGTAGCTAAGCGAGATTAAATCGGAATGTTCCAGCCCAGCAAGAAAGGCATCTTCGAAAGTCTCTGAATTCTTAACGAAGCTTTTTATACCAACCTTACCAAGATATCCCAGATGACCGCACTTCTCACAGCCTCGGCCAATTTTGAATTTTCCATTTAATCTAGTTCGCAAAATATCGGGAAGTTGAGCGACAAGTGAAGGATCTATCGCAGCCTCTCGCGCGCATGAAGGAC
>JAAZON010000225.1 GCA_012797725.1 SAR324 cluster bacterium
CTCTCTTCGTAGAGTCGAGGGGGAAATTTATTCCAAGCGGGGGGAAACCCTTGTTAAAGGGCTGGCAGCTTGTGGTGTTTGTCATGGCCAGATCTCAGATCCGGAGTCTCCATTAATTGGAGGTCGGGTTGTGGAGGATATTTATGGTGAAGTGACAGCACCTAATATTACTCCGGGAAAGACAGGTCTTGGTGATTGGACCACGACAGAAATCATGCAGGCCATTAGAAACTCGATTAACAAAGATGAGGAGGATATCTCTCAGGCAGTGCATAAGGGTTATTTATGGATGTCTGACGAAGATTTGCTTGCAGTGGTTGGATACTTGAAGTCCTTGACCCCCTATGAAAATGAAGTCGACAGGCGACATGTGTCATTCGTATCCAGAAATACAACAGGATTTTGGGAGAGTAAAAAAGAAGTAAAGGGACATGTGCCTGCGATCATTCCAACTGATAAAGTGGCATATGGCGAGTATTTGGTTAATCATGTTGCAAATTGCGCATTCTGCCATAATTCCCCCTCCACTCTATTAAGAGGCGAAAGTTTTCTTGGCGGTGGAAAAACAATAAAAAGGGAAGGGGTAGAGAGAGTGGCTCCTCCATTACATAATGGCCAAGATTCTTCTATTTTTGGGTGGAGCGAGAAAGATATAATTCACTATTTGAAAACTGGAATGACACCAGAAAATAATGCGATTAATCCCCTATTTTGTCCAACTAACTTTTATCGTAATGCGCCAGAGCAGGAGATCGAGGCGATTGCGGCATATTTAAAAACGGTTCCACCATCCTAATGCGTATACTTGGAATAGAGACAAGCTGCGACGAAACCGCGGTAGCCATACTTGATTATCAGGAGAATAGTGGCTTTAGAATCATAGCAGAAGAAGTGTCTTCTCAAGTGAGACTTCATGAAGCTTATGGAGGGGTCGTTCCAGAACTTGCTTCAAGGGAACATCTAAGGAACCTCCCATTGATTGTTGATAAGGTGCTAAAGGAGACCGAGCAGATTGTTCAAGAATTAGATTTGATCTGTGTAACTCAAGGGCCAGGCCTAAAAGGCTGCTTGTTGATAGGCGTATGTTTTGCTAAGGGGTTAAGCGCTTCTTATGGTATTCCTCTGCTCGGTGTAAATCATATCGAAGGACATCTTTTAAGTCCTCATATTGATTGCCATGATTTAGACTACCCTTATCTTGGATTCGTGGTCTCTGGTGGACATACAGAAATAATTCTTGTGGAAGATGTTGGGAAATATAGATGTATTGCCCGAACTATTGACGATGCGGCAGGCGAGGCATTTGATAAAGCTGCTTCTCTTATTGATCTTCCATATCCGGGAGGCCCCTCTCTGGCGGCTCTTGCAGATTCAACACACAATGATGTTTTTGAACTTCCAAAAGTTATGCGCGAAGCCGAGGGCTTTAGTTTCTCAGGATTAAAAACGGCAATTTCTATTTTGGTCAGGCGTAATGCAGAAGCCTTGTCCAAGGATCCACAACTTAAAGCAAAACTTGCTGCCGCCGTTCAGGATGCAATCATAGATGCATTATGCTTCAAGGTTAAAAGAGCAGTTAAGGAAACCGGAGTCTCTGTCGTGTGTGTATCAGGTGGTGTTTCTGCAAATTTAGCTCTTCGTAAGAAAATGCGTTCTCTTAAAGGAGTAAAATCGTATTTTCCTGCCTTTCGCTATTGTACGGACAATGGAGTAATGACTGCCTTTACGGGTTTGCAGCGCTTTTTGAAAGGGGTAGCTGTAAATTCAGATTTAGAGATCCACAGTCGATGGCCTATTGAAGAAATGAGGCTTTAATGACAAGAGTAAAAGACACGCTACAAAGGCTTCAGTTAAAGCCCAAAAAAGCCAAAGGACAAAATTTCATAATCGATTCATCGGTAATCAGAGAAATACTCGAATTTGGCCATCCATCTTCCGAAGACGCATTGGTTGAAATCGGGCCGGGACTTGGTGCGTTAACTGAGGAGCTTTATAAGATAATGCCTCCAACTTTAGTTGAGATAGAGGAATCATTTTGTCGAGAGCTTCAAGTTAAATATCCAAATAGCAGAATAATATGCGGAGATGTTAGATTTGTCGATTTTTCTCAGATTGGCAAAGATCTCACGGTATTTGGGAATCTCCCCTATGTTTATTCAACTGACATAATCTTTCATTTGCTTTCATTCGCTCCTATTCTGAAAAGAGCTGTATTGCTTCTCCAGAAGGAGTTCGTGGATCGTATGGCAGCCGCTCCTGGATGCAAGATTTATGGGAGCTTGTCTATAGCATGTCAAATATGGGCTGATATCTTTCCGGGGCCTATTATCGATGGCGCTTCATTTCATCCACCTACTAAGGTCAGTTCACGCATAGTGGAGCTTAGGTTTCTAAAGGAGACTCGCTATGAGATATCAGACTTACGATGGTTTCGTACAGTGCTAAAAGCTGCTTTTTCTACGCGAAGAAAAAAATTATTAAACAGTCTGGGGAGTCTGATAAAATGCGATAAGGACACCTTGAAATGCTTAATAAAAAATTCGGGAATTGATCCCAATTGCAGAGCCGAAACACTATCGGTTGAGGAATTTGTGAATTTGAGTAATGCTCTGAAAGAAGCCCTTTTAGAGGAGCAAAAAAGCTTATGACCAAAACATTTATCTCATTGGACTTGGGATCGAGGTGAAGATTATCCACAATCAATAAGTAATTACTTGCGAGCTAGGTGAGGGCTTGGCATTCTTGATATTAATATTGGTTGCTACTCCCGCACTAGCAATGGTGAGCTTAAGGGTTTTTTAGATGCTAGAGTGACGGTTTAAATTTCAGACATAGATTGCAAAATCATGCAATTATTGACTATTAATTACGTATTTATAACTGGCGTGTTTCTGGTTTTGACCTTGCTGCTGGTTGCATCTATTCAAGGGCTGAGATATCCAGAACGCTGCTCAATCGCGACTTGGAGTCTGTTTATAGGGGTTGCTGCTGGCGAGACTTCTATCTTAGGTGCTTTAAAAGCCGAGTCTGACTTTAGTCTCAGCATATTATTTGCCGTGGTGGCAATAGTCTTTTTGTTTCTTGCTGCTCTTGGCAAAGACTCATCAATAAGAAATTTAGAGAACCTCGGAACTTCAAGGGATTCTTTTGGATGCTTGCTAGGAGTCATTGTTTCAGCAATTGGGATTTATTTGTTTCTTAGTCTATCTAGTTACTCTGAAACATTACTGACTTGGGAGAGTCAAGTTTCGAGGGGTTTTGCAGAGATTTTGAACTCAGGGCAAAGCTTGCTGGATCTGCTTGTGCAACGTCTTTTGTGGGATGAGGGCTTGGTTTCTTCTGGCGAGCGATCTTTTTTATATGGGATGGGAACAAGAGATCTTTTGGAATTTGTTCCTTTCTCGACATGGAGTCTGCGTGCGACGTCTCTGTTAATAGGGCTTCTTACAGTGCCTATGTTCTTTGCAACAATTAAACGCTTCTTTGGCCGGGATGTTGCCATGACAGCCAGTCTGCTTCTGTTTCTTAATCCGCTGGTCATCTATTATTGGAGATACGGGACTTCGTTATCTGCCACAATCTTTTCGCTGGTGCTTTCGCTCTATTATACGTGGCTTTTTGTCTCTGAGAGGAAGCCTGGATGGTGGGTCGGTATACTTATAGCATTTAGTTTTTATCTTGCCACTTTACATTATAGTCCAGCGCGTTTATGGATACTGGTTTCAATTTTTTTCGTGCTAATATCTGTCATATTCCGTAAGAGGGATTGGAATTTCACAAAGCTTAGATCCCTGCTTGTTATGCTCATAGTTTTGAGTGGTATTTGTTTTATTCAATATAAAACGGGCCATGTTCGAAGTTTTCTCAATGCTCGTGGCGAGCAGATTTTCAACCTGTTTGAGACACCAAGTTGGGTTAAAGATCAGATAGGGATTAACAAAGCTTACAGTGAATTGTCTTCTGCTGATAAGACTCTATTGGTTAAGAAATCTCTGAAAACGACTATTAGTCAGACTTTCGAGGTTTTAAGTCCTATTCGTGGCATAAAATTGGACTGGAAAGGGATTAGTAATTTTGGAGACCCGCCAGAATCTCCACTTTACTTTGGACCAATATTACCCTTCTTCATTTGGGGTTTCTTGCTTGCACTGTTCAAGCTCAGGTCTCCAAAAACATACCTCTTAATTCTAATTATGTGCGCAGTGGGGGGAGTTTTGTTATTGACAAACAGAGTAGATCTACACAGGGCTTTCATACTAGTTCTTCCCTTCTCGATTTTTTCAGCTTTGGGAATTCAAGATTTTCGTCAATCTCTTGCCTGCCTTTGGGGGAACACAACTTTTCTGCGAATTGTGGCCGTGCTTGGAATCTGTTGCTTGGTTTTATTTACGAAACAGATGGTGAAATCAGACGAGGAAAGTAAACTTCCGTCTTCGATTAGATCTCTGCATGCTTTGGTTGACAAAGAAGCGTTGCCGGTGAAAGTCATTGTTGCGACGGATCATAGGTATCGTTCATGGCTGAATATGATGCTTGTCGAAAAGAACCGACGTTATGAAGTTTCTGGGAATGAAGTCTTTGACAACTCATGGACTGATAAAATATCAGATGAAGGCTTCTCGAAAACATTAGCTGAGCAGCGATTTTATGATCTCAAAACAAAATTAAGGGGGTATAAGTTTTTCTTTGCACCATCAAAGGCTTTCCAAAACTTCAAAAAATTGATGGAGCAACATAATTGTGTGATGACTTCGAAGAAATATGATGGGCTGGAAGCACTAATACTTGAGAACTGTCCATAATAATGGCTTTGCTTGAGACCGAATTCTTGACAAATGTTTGGGATTAGAAGTAAACGAGAGGAAGAATTAATGTTCAGTACCCTTACAAAATCGCGGCTAGCGACAGGGCAAAAAGAGCTACGATGAAGAAATTTCCCTTGTTTGGTGAGTGCTTATGACTGATATTAGTGTATCTTTGTGTGGGCTGAAACTTCGTAATCCTACAGTCCTGGCCTCCGGTATAATTGGAACAAGCAAAGCATCAATATCATATGCTTTGCAGCATGGCGCTGCGGCAGTAACTATAAAATCCATATCAGTTGAGCCAAGAACAGGACACCCAGCTCCTATTATTGTAACTTTTCCAGGTGGGATGTTGAATTCAGTTGGATATTCGAATCCAGGCATCGACAATATTGTGGATGAGTTCTCAGACCTAACTGATATAGGAGGCCCTGTTATTGGAAGCATAACTGGTCGTGATGAAAATGATTATATCATGTTGGCCGAGAAATCAGATGCGCTCGGCTTTTCGGCTATAGAAGTTGTGCTTTCTTGCCCTCATACGCCAGGGTATGGAACCATGGCGGGCCTAAGTACTCCCGAAATGACTGAAAAGATAACTAAAGCTGTGAAATCGCGCACAACAAAACCCGTTTTTGTAAAACTTTCTCCGATTGTAATGGCAATTACAGAGCTTGCAAGGGCAGCAGAGGCAGGAGGAGCCGATGCAATTACTGCAATTAACACAGCGGGGCCTGGCATGATTATAGACACACATACCCGTAAACCGATATTGGGTGGAAAGATTGGGGGTCTAAGTGGTGCAGGGCTTAAACCAATAGCCGTTCGTTGTGTCTTTGATATATATGAGGCAGTCAAGCTTCCTATTATTGGTACTGGTGGAGTTTCTTGTGGCGAGGATGCGGTTGAGATGATTCTTGCAGGGGCCACCGCAGTTGGAATTGGCACAGGAGTCTATGGAAGAGGCATTGATGTATTTCGAAAAGTTGGCGAGGAGTTGGTTTCTTTCATGAACGAGGAAGGAATTAAATCATTGGATGAAATTAGAGGTGTCGCTCATGAATTATGAACTTCCAAATACTGTACGAATTCAAGAGGTTATTGACGAAGCAGAGGGAATGCGAAGTCTGATCTTTCCTAGGGTGATCGATGCTCGCCCAGGTCAGTTCGTTATGCTTTGGGTTCCTGGTGTGGATGCTAAGCCCGTGGGAGTTTCTTACCTAAGTTCTGATCGAATTGGAGTCACTGTCTCTGTAGTAGGAGCATGGTCTGAAAAGGTATGTAGCATGAAGCCCGGTGAATATCTGGGTTTGTTTGGCCCTTATGGTAATGGATTCGAATTAGAAGGAAAGTGCATCGCTATTATTGGTGGAGGTTATGGAACTGCATCGTTAATGCTGCTTGTTGAGGAAGCGCTTAGATTAAAATATGATATCACATTGATAGTTGGTGCGCGCACAGAGAAAAAGCTGCTTTATCTAAAGCGAATACAAGAGCTAGGTGTTGATGCAATATTTACTACAGATGATGGAAGCTTTGGCAGGACTGGAACGAACCTTAGAGCGCTTGAAGATTTGCTGAAAACAAAGAAAATTGACACAGTTTATGGATGTGGTCCAGAACTAATGGAGAAGAGCCTCGCGGAATTTTGTGTCTCAAAGGGGCTTTGCTGTTATGTTAGTTTGGAGCGCCACATGAAATGTGGTTTTGGTGTTTGCGGAGCATGCTCAATGGATCCATCTGGGAAAAGAGTATGCTGTGAGGGGCCGGTGTTTAGGGCAGAAGAAGCTCTCGAGTTTACAGAGTTTGGTAAATATCATCGTGATGGGAGTGCTGCTAAACATTATTTTTGAAGTTATATAGGTAATATCTTCAATAGCGAGTCAATATCAATTTCTCCACCAATTAGGATCTTGTCTGCATAAGCACTTGATGACTTGCAATACTCCAAATACATTGGTTGCACAGTAGTATCCCATTGCCACTTGACAGATTCCGGACTTCGGCCTCGATCTTGAACGTCTCTTCTAAGACGTCGATTGAAGCGCAATTCATCTGATGCATCAATAAAAATCTTAAGGTCCAGTAGCTCCCTTATTTCATTGCTATAGAGTGTTAAAATTCCTTCGACCAGAATAAGAGGTGTGGGCTGCAATACCACTCGTTCTGGTTTACGTGTGTGAATTGAGAAATCATATTGGGGGCATTCAACAGGGAACCCAGACTTTAAGATTTTTATATGTTGAGCAGCTAAATCTAACTCAAGAGAATCAGGATGATCGAAATTAAATTTAGCCCTTTCTTCAAGAGTCTTTTCGTCAAGGGAATGGTAGTACCAATCAAGACAAAGAACGCTAATACTAGATGGAGGAAGGCGCTTCTTCAATGCATTACAAAAATAAGTTTTGCCACTGGCAGTACCACCTGCAACTCCGATGACAAAGGGGGCTTTTATATTTGCTACCATAATCTAAAGATCCAATGCTGCTCTGGAATATTAAAAGGTCAGGAAATTCTTTCAGATTGACGATTCCAGAAGACTTTTCTTGGTAAATAGTAAGCAGAAATTATGAGTTTGAACAGTTGAAATGGTATTATAATCGAAGAAAATTATCCATTGAAGTTATTATTGTATAGCCGTTGTTGAGTTGAACCAAGAGTTGGGGAGGAATGCACAAGATGCAACAATAATCTCTAGGTCTAAGTGCTGGATGATAAACAATTTGCGGGTTTAGATCTTACAATTAAAAAAGCCAATCGTTCAATTAAATTTTGATTGATTTCCGATGAATTAGACGCCTTTTAACTACGAAACCTTAGGGAGTGGCTTCAAAGGCTGTCAAGATACTACAGTTACGAAGTATCAGTTGGTCAGGCTAGGGAATGTTCTGAACAGGATTTTATCTATGCCTTAATTTCTACTTAATGATGCAGAAGAGTTTTTTTGTCTTATGGAGTGCGGCTCACAGATAAGGAATACAAACACAATCTTAAATTGTGGGTGGATTCTGTGTTATTTAAAGCTGATAGTGAGAAATATAGTGCCACTCATTTTGAAGTATCGATGCTTTTTTGAGAATACTGGGCTTCTCTTGGGTGCAGAGGAAGGAGATCGGCACTGAGGGAATACTATATGAGATGATAGCTTCTCATGAAGGCAA
>JAAZON010000226.1 GCA_012797725.1 SAR324 cluster bacterium
AAACTGAGATTTTCTTGACAGTCCGTTTCTCTCAGTCAAGTTAGTTGATGAGAAACTAAGAATTCGCCGGATCAAGAGATAGATAACAGATACATTGTTAGGCACAGAAATGATAAATTACGTACCTACCGCAACCTCGTCTAGTGACAATATAAAGGACCAGATGTGCTTTTGTCTGCAAGAAACTATTTTCTATCGAAATATCTCCTCCTCAAAGTTTTTCAGTGTAACAATTCGAGATTCATATTTGCTTAAGTGATCTAATTTAAAGAATTGAAGCTCTCCCTCCCGCTCCACTTTTCGCTCGTTCTTCACTACAGACCCCAATATTTTTTCAACCGATTCTTTAACATTGATCATCATTATTTTAGTAATCAAATCCTTATCACCAAACGACGAATAATATTCGTTTACTCCGTTATTGGCAACAAAGTTTTCTACCTCATCTTGATCGAATTCACTTAACATTGTTAGAAATTTAAAAATCAACTCGAATCTGTCTTCTAATTTATCATAACGCCAGCCCTTCCCGAAATCACTTTCTTCAACTTTAGTGTCAAGCATGACCTCCTGGATATATGTAATATCTGCGAATAAATTCTTTGTATGTCCATTCCCTGAGCTTGATAAAAAAAGGTGTGTGGAACCATAGTTTACAAATTCTTCTTCTTTAAAAAATGTTTGAACAGCATCTGACCAAATTAAACGTTTATTCTCACTTTTCATCTCGTTGATTGCACTACATATCATCTCCATTGAGTAACCAAAGCCACTCAATATGTGATTTACCCGTCTTACACTCACTCCCATTTCTCCAGAACAACACAACAGGTTCAAAATTCTTAATTTTACCAAATAGCCTATTCCTGGATAAGAACTTACGGAAAAAATATTGTCCGTGACATGGCTTGGACTCGCACGAAAAATGGCGTCTGTTCCTACCAGCAAAGCACGCAGAACATCCCCTATTTTGACTGCCACTCCATCTTGAGGATTTGTCGGATGGTCAAAAATTTTTGAGGGATCATAAACACTATTGTTAATAATGTGTTGACCCAGTAACAAACCTTTTCTAACACTTCGACCACATATATTCGAGAATAAGTTGGTAAATGAATCAGTGGTTAATAAGACATGTCTTATAAACCTAATTCCTTCTATTAGTTGGGGAAATGTATTAGGATTATAAAATTCCTTATACTTTATGTTATCTCCCAAGAAATCATCAATTCGTTCACTAATTATCTCGTACGGAGATGCCCCGCAATAAGGTATTACATCTACAGGATCAGAAGAACCGTCATCGAAAAACTGTTGATAATAAGTGGTGTGTCTTGCGTTCACAACTGTTCGAGCCCCACTAACTCTGGCAAATGGTTTTATGATCTGTTTCAATTCTTGCTGAACGAGTGATGGTTCTCGATCTACATTATCAATCACTAATAGCAAACCAGCGGGGTTAGAGTTAAAATATTTCTGCCTGGCATATTTGAGTAATAACGCCAAATACGAAATCCTCCTTCCTTGATGGCTTATGATCCTCTGCCGAATGTTTTTCCTTCTTTCTATGGTTGAAGGATAATCTTTTGCTAGCTCCTTATGCTCAGCCCCATTATTTCTTAACTCCTTTATGAGGTATGCGAGAGCAACATGTTTTTTATAATCGTTTTTATATTCTTCCAGAAGTAAATCCCAAATTAGACCAACCTCCTCATCAAGATCAAAAAAATTATGTGCATACAATTCGGCTTCAATTCGATCACAAAAGGAATCAAGAAGAGCTTCCCGGATGGTGGAGGAATCATCTGATACTGGTAAAACGTTCCCATCCTCCAAGAAATCATAATAAATCGAACATGGACATTTTTCATGCAGACTTTGATCTTGCTCGATAATTCCAGGTAATACTTCATCGATTAAGAATTGGGTGAATCGTGTTTTTCCAACTCCAATACCACCAATAATGTAAATTAGGTTACTGGGAGAATACAGGATTTTGTTAATTAGATATTGCTCATTTGGGCCAAGATTCTCGAAATTTGGCACTATGTAATTGTAATGAGTCTGAATCAATGCCTGATTGATACGTATCCCATATCTTTCTTGTGGTGGACAGTGACTGTGAACGAACCTATACTCATTGCTGGTATCGAATATGTGTGCAGCCACATTGTCAAGTGGGCTCTGCTGAACAGAGACTTTAGGAAAAGTGGAACAAAGATCTTTGAGAGTGGAAAGCATTTATCCTCCTATGATGACCACAATTTGATGCATTGGTTTCAGTAGAATCTATTCTTCCGCTAAAGCAAGAAGAATGCTAGCCGATTCCTTTATCTTTTTTGCAGTCGTTGTTTCCGGTTTAGCTATATAGTCATTCAGCACAATTATGAGTCTGAAAATTGCTCTGGAATACTTATGACATCCTAGTCCAATATCAAGATTAGCGTCAATTATGGAATTATAGATTCTTTCAAGGTCAGATAATACTCTATCGACAATGATCTTAAAGTTAATTTGATCGTAATAATTCCTCTGTATTACATCTGCCTGGGAATTTTCAAGTGAAGTCTTATCGGGAAAATCTTTTGTGTTAACCAACTGGATTAGGTTGTCTTTTACAGACAAAAGTTGATCCTTTACCTGAACTTGTAAAGCTTCCAGTTTGTGTTGTGTCTCTTTTTTCGTGTATGCATTTGCTACCATTACCGCCGTAATTGAGATAAATAAAGAGACAACACCCTTAATTGATTCCTCTACAATCTTCGGTTTATCCATTGTGACATCGTCATGAAAGATGATTGACACTATCAAAGAAGACATAGGTAAAATAAGGATTAATCCAATCAATATATAAAGTGTTGCTTTAGATCTTGAAATACTAATCTGTGTCATGATCATCCACTTCAATAGACAGGAATCGGAATTAGTGTAGTACTATTTGGGTAATGTTTGGATAATTTTACCTGAACTTAGTAACAATTTCCAATATCAATATCTCGCAATTAAACCTACTTTGAAAGAATCAATACTTATCAAGAACATATAACTTTTAATATCATACAGGTTAAATAACTAGTTACAACGAATCATATGAGAGATGCAGATAATGAGGAAGGATACAGCTAACAAAACCATTTGACCCTGACGGGGTTGGGTTCGTCCGGGACCGCGACTGCTCTCAATGCCGCAAGCATCTTTTCACATTCTCTCATCGCAAACGCTTCATGCT
>JAAZON010000227.1 GCA_012797725.1 SAR324 cluster bacterium
GTATGCCTAGCAGGGAACGTCTATTGGGATGGCTTGTTTTAATTTCTATATCTAATGATACAGGGGCATACCTCTTAGGCAGCTGGCGGGGCAGGATCCCGCTGGCACCCTCTCTTTCTCCATCTAAAACGCTAGAGGGTGCAGTTGGGGGGCTGCTTTGTGCTGTGGTAATTGGTGTTTTATGTGGAGGGATTCTTCCTATGAACCTCCACCCAATATTGCTTGCTTTTATTGCATTGCTCATAGGATTTGCAGGCCAGGTTGGAGATCTTCTGGAATCATATTTCAAAAGAATTCATGGAATCAAGGACTTTGGATCTGCCCTGGGCAGTCATGGGGGCATTTTCGACAGGGTTGACAGCCATTTTGCTTCGGCAATTGTTTTCCTGATATTAATCAATTGCTTTAAATAGAACGCTTATGTTGTGCAGGAACTTATTATCGCAAGAAAAGACTAAGGATGGCCGCATCAGAGTTGTTATTCTTGGTTCGACAGGTTCTATTGGTGAATCGGCACTTGAGCTTTGTCGACGCTTTCCTCAAATTTTCGAAGTCTTGGCAATAAGTGCACATAAAAATGTTGATAAGCTAAGTGCACAATGTCGTGAATTTCATCCAAGATTCGCTGTTTTGACCGATGCATCCAAGAGAAAGAGTGCGGATATTCCATCTGGAACGACCTTTCTTTGCGGAAGTGGTGCACTGTGTGAGATAGCTGCTTTAGATGATACCGATGTGGTGCTTGCAGCAATTGTTGGGATTGCGTGTCTTGAAGCAGTTCTAGCGGCACTTCATGCGAAGAAAAGAGTGGCGCTTGCAAACAAAGAGAGTGTCGTGTGTGGAGGTGCTCTTTTGGATTCGGCTCTTGATAAGGGTGGGATAATTGTGCCGGTCGATAGCGAACACAGCTCTCTATTTAATTGTTTAAGAGGGCTGAGAAATGACGATGTTTCAAGATTGGTTTTGACGGCATCTGGCGGTCCATTTCTTAATACTCCTATCGAAAAGCTTTCTTCGATAAGCCCTGCTGAGGCTGTAAGGCACCCTAGATGGAACATGGGTGCTAAGATTTCTGTGGACTCAGCAACAATGATGAACAAGGCACTCGAAATAATAGAAGCCTATTGGCTTTATGGCATTCCATCAATTGAGGTAATTGTCCATCCAGAAAGTATAGTTCACAGCTTGGTGGGGCTGAAAGATGGAAGTATGATTGCGCATATGTCTCAGCCAGACATGAAGTTACCCATTGCTTTTGGTCTCTTGTACCCAAGGACTAGACTTTCGGAAGTAATTAAGCCCTTGTCGTTAGCGGAACTGGCCAAGCTTAGCTTTTTTGAGCTTGACAACAAGAGGTTTCCCGCTGTTAACCTTGCTTACGATTGTTTGAAATCTGGAGGGTCTTCATCGGCTGTACTCAGTATTGCAAATGAGATAGCGGTTGAAGCTTTTTTAGCTGAGAGAATTCGTTTCACTGATATAATTTCTGTTAACAAGGAGTTTTTGGAGTCTTTTAGGTATTCTGCTTGCGGAAGTCTTAACGACCTGAGACTCTTGGTTAAAGAAATGAAGAACAAAGCTCAGGATTTTCTAGAGCCATTTTTAAAGAATTAAATGATTTGCTTATGACAATTTTAGTTTCAATTTTGGTGCTTGGTATTCTGATTTTCGTGCATGAACTGGGGCATTTTCTCCTGGCTAAGATTAATAATATTGGCGTTTTTGAGTTTTCCATTGGATTTGGAAAAAAGCTTTGGAGGCGCAGAATTGGAGACACTTATTATGCTTTGGGTGTAATTCCTCTAGGCGGGTATGTGAGCATGGCTGGTGATGATCCTGCATTATTGGAGAGAAAGGCTAAAGAATTGATTGAAGAAAATGATACGGAAGCTTCGGCCTCAGAAGATCCTCTTGCAAAGAAACTTTTGGAAAACGAAGAAACATGGTTTTTGAAAAAATCATATGTCCCAAAGCTCTCGGTGGTTCTGGCGGGTCCACTATTTAATTATTTTTTTGCAATAATTCTGGCAGTGATTTCTTTCATATGCTTTGGAGCAATGAAGCCGGTCTCTGATCCCGTCATCGGAGATGTAATGCCTGGTTTTGCTGCCGAAAAGGCCGGTATTCTCCCAAATGATAGAGTGCTATCGATAAACGGTATCAAGATGGAGAACTGGGAGCAACTTGCGGATTACATTTCTGTCTCAAAAGGGGAGGAGATGGATTTTTATATTGAGCGCACAAAGCCAGAACGAGAAAACGATGCCCCGACTCAAAAAGAGCACTTAAATTTGAAGGTGACAGCGTCGCTGGATTTCAAAGAACTTGCCACGGTTCAAGGTGAAAAAAATGACCGATACAGGATTGGCATTTCCCAGTCGTTTAAACGAGAAA
>JAAZON010000228.1 GCA_012797725.1 SAR324 cluster bacterium
TGATTCTCAAAAAGAGCTTTTATTGTGCATTTCGATAAGTGTAGAATCCCTAATGCACGTGGGCTCAGAATGCCATTAATTGTTTTGATAGTTCCTTTTTTGATTAAATTTATCTCTTTAAAAGACTTGATGGTTTCTGGTATAGATGGCCGATCTAATAGGATAAGTATTTAATTTATGAAACAATTTCAATCCGTACTTGAATCAAAAATCATTCTAAGAACCAAAGCTTTTGATGTTCGGGAGGATGTTCTTTTATTTTCAGACTCCAAGACTTCTCATCATATTACAGCACTCCACAGAGGAGCGGTGGTTATGCTACCTCGGCTAGAAAACGGAAATTTCTTGCTGGTCAGACAATATCGGCATTCAATCAAAGAGTCCCTTCTCGAATTTCCTGCCGGTACTCTTGAAAAATTTGAAGAGCCTTTGCTTGCCGCAAAGCGCGAGCTTGTTGAAGAGGTTCAATATTCAGCCGAACAATGGCTTTACCTTGGCACTCAATATCCCACACCTGGTTTTTGTAACGAGATACAGCACTGTTTCTTAGCTACCGGCCTAAAACCTCAAGCTGGCACTCCCGATGATGATGAAATAATTCAAGTTGAAGCTCTAAGCTCAAAAGAAATCGAAAACGCGATTGTCGATGGAAGAATTTCAGATGCGAAATCTATTTCGATTTACACAAAAGCAAAATTACGCGGTCTTTTGTAAGTTCTAGTGATCCCTAAAAATTATCATCCTTTTTTGGAGGATGGGCTTGGTCCCCACTTTTTGCACAATCACTTAAAAGTCATATAACTTTTAATACCGACGCACCCCAGGTAAAACCACTCCCAAATGCAGCACTTAAGATAATATCACCACTGAAAAGATCATTTTTCTTTTCCATCTCCACCATACCAATTGGAATCGTCGCCGACGTGGTGTTTCCATAATTTTCGATTGTCGAAATGACTTGGGTCTCGCTCAAGCCTATTTGTTTTGCAACCATTTTATTAATTCTAATATTTGCCTGGTGCGGGACGAAGAAGCGAACATCGCTGGATTTCAAATTTAATTTATCAAGTAAAGAGCGAGAAACTTCAACCATAGACCTAACAGCATGCTCAAAAACCAGCCGCCCATTCATATATGGAAACAAGCGTACTTCTTCAATGAGATTGCTTGTTATTGGAGTAATGGCACCAGGATGTTCACGGAAAAGTTCCTTTTGATATTTTCCATCACCATGAAGTTCAGTCCCCAAGACCTCGTACATCATTTTGCTAGGAGAAACACAATCGTCAAGTCTCTCGACCAGACAACTTCCAGCCGCATCGCCAAAAAGAACTGCCATATCTCGACCCCGAGTTGTCAAGTCCAGAAAAGTTGACTGAATTTCGGCGCCCACCAGAAGGACTCGATTATACCTACCTGATCTCACAAGCGAATCTGCAAGCTCCAATCCATAGATAAATCCCGCACACTGATTACGTATGTCAAATGCCGGTATTTGCTCAAGACCAAGCTTATGTTGCATTATGACTCCGATCCCTGGAAAGAAATACTCAGGCGTAATAGTGGCTGCAACTATGGCGTCAACCTTCGGATTGCCGCAGCGATGGAGAGTGGCCCTCGCTGCAGCAGCACCCAAATCGCTTGTTGTTTCTCCTTCTAAAGCCCAGTATCTGGTTTTGATTCCTGTCCTCTGCGTAATCCACTCATCAGAGGTGTCCATAAGCTGCGCAAGATCTTCATTGGTGATCTTACGAGAAGATATTTGCTCAGCAAATCCCTGCAATACGACACGAAAAGATGCATTGGTGGTAGTCATGAAAATAGACTACAACCTGCATCCCTTTCAGTCAATTTTTCGCCTTCATGAGCGCTCTTTCTCCATTTTTAGGTAAGACTTATCAATAGCAATTGAAGAGGACATTAGGGACTGATAGAATTTCCCTTAAATGGAAAAATGAGGGGATATTCGAATAGAAATTCCTAGCTAAAATTGTGCTTTTTTATATAAACACTTCTTTCGCGATAGGGAATTAATTGAATGTCGAATAAGCGAGCTAACTCATACTCAATTCGAGACTCAAGCTTCAAACAGCTAAAAATAAAGGCGACAAAATGGCAGATAATATCTCTTACTCATTAGATGAACTTAAGGATGAGATCCAAAGTTACAAAAAATCTGGAGATCTGAGCGATTCTGAAATAGAACAAATCCTTGACGTCGCGACCGGCATAGACAACCTTTCAATCCCTAATGGACTAATTTCAGAATTCACAGGGCCTCTTTCTGAAGAAAAATCATTAGATATTCGTGCTCAACTTTCTAAGTTAAATATACCCGAGAAAATGAAAGCTGCTATGTTTGGAAATGAGATTGTACGTAATATCTTGATATACGATTCCAATAAAATGATTCAGGGTTTCGTCTTAAGAAATCCTCGCTTGGCTCTACCAGAAGTTGAAACATTTATCAAAAATCCAAATATATCAGACCATGTAATTCGACTGGTCGCCAACATGAAAGAATGGATGCGCTATTACTCGGTAAAATTTCAATTGGTCTGTAATCCTAAAACTCCACCTGATATAGCATTAAAATGGCTACGTCATTTAAACGATGGTGATATAAAGAAGATTGGTCGCTCCAAGAATATTCCTCAACTGATTGCCACCAGTGCTCAAAAAATTGCCGCACTCCATGAATCGAAAAAATAGACTATGAGCTCTCCTTGGACAAAGCAGCCCTATAGATATCCTGAAGATCTTCGTTGCTTAGTTCATCAATTAGATCCCGAACCTTACCCAACACAGCATTTCGCTCAAAAGGGATTTCATCTCTGGTTTTAAGAGATTCAGAATTCAACTCAAAACGTAATTCTTCTTTAGAATATTCCAGTAGAAAAGAATCGCGAACAACGGGCGTGAAGCCCAAATAAGTGCCGAGAAAGGTTCCAGTAAACAAATCCACTCCTAGCCAAACAGTATCCAGCAAGAGCTTATTGTTATGGAGAAATTCTTTTATAGACTCAAGCCCTTCCGCAGCTCCTGTTCCTTCGGGATGTAGATTGTAGGAAATGTGCCTTGCTCCAACAAAGGAATCAAAACTACTTTGAAGACAATACGAAAAGGGTACTAGCCTCTTTTCTCCTTCAACTTCTTGCCCCTCCTCTTCAGATACTACACTTCCTGAAACAAAGAACAATCTTTCAGGCTGCTGTGGATTGTCGTAAAGGGAATCTCTATCACCTCGGCCTTTTATATCAAGCACCTTATTTTTGCCCGACTCCACCAAGCTCCCACACAAGTCCCATGTTAAATTGAAAAGAGGCTGAAGATCTCGAATTTCTTTCTTTATAAAGAGCCTAAAGTCCACTTGATAACCCGGAGGGAAAAGATTCCATGATATCAAAAAATTAGAATCTTTCATTCCAATTTATCTCTTGTAGCAAGAAAGTTGCGTTGCAGTAAAAAGTGCTTTAACTAACTTAAAATTCAATCGTTAATCTATTAATCTTATATCAGATACCATATCTGTTACGATCGATATTTCTCTGTTTCTTTAAGATCGAATCGACACTTCTAAGCAGCAAACCTCTTAAATCCTATCTCGAGTGTTGATAATTGTAAAACAATAGGCCTCAGAACGTTTTTCTTTCGTGTCAGGTTTTATTGCTCGTTGCAATGTTTGAGCAATTCAATATTTCTTAAATTTTTTTGGCTCCAAGAAGAAACTTTTAAAGAGAATTATCGATACCTGAGCATCAGGGGTACTTCACTATGATACGAATTGTAATCGTTGATAGCTCAGCAGAATCCAGAAAAAGGATTATGGACGAACTTAATGCCTGTTTTGCTCTAGATCCTAGTCAGCTACAATTCTTTCCAAAATTGAGCATTACACCTTTGGATCCGGAAGAACTAAGGTTTCATCGCATCCCAGACATTTGTATTGTCGGTTCTAAAATGCTGATTGAGGAAATTGGAGAACTGACTCGAGTTAGAAGGCTCTTTCCGAATACAGCAATACTGGTAAGGTGTAACGGACAATTCGACAGCTTATCGATGGTAGAACACCTGGCTCGTCTTGGCGCTGACGATATATTGCCGGCTAATTTGAATTCACTTGAGTTATTGAGGAGAATCATACTTCATGCCCGAAGTGCCACTCGTACGAGAAACGGCATGCTAATTCTTATAGAAAGTGGCAAGGGAGGGCTTGGGGTAACATCAATTGCTGCTGCGCTTGGAGAAGCGTTCCTGAACTACGGAAAAAAGACTCTACTTGTTGATTTTGATTTTGACACGCAAGACTTATGTCGATTTCTTCAAGCAAGACCCTTCTTTAATGAAACTCTTGGAGCATTAATAAACCAAAGCAAACCAATAGTCCAAGAAGTAGTTGAAGATTGCATAATTCCCGTATGGCCAGACGATGATAGATTTTTCGTGATGCCGCCTCCCGTGTCATGTGAAGAAATTTTTGAGTCTAATAATTCTTCACTTAGAAATCTGGTATCAGTATTTGAAGTTTTAGATTCGCTCTTTGATGTAATCATCGTGGATACCGGAGCTGCGCGTGGAGCGCTAAGAAAGACTCTTTATCGGATTGCTGATAGGTTATTGTTTGTGATCAATAACGATCCTGCTTCTATGTTTGCTTCAGTGGAGCGTATCTCTGATGCCCTTATTTCCATATCGCCTTCTGCGGAGGTTAATGTTCTTCACAATGCACCACAAAAACATGGCTTACCATTAAATTTAGTTGAGAGCGAAATATCACGAGCGACTAGACTTGATAAAGCTCGAATAATAAGCAAGTGTATTCCATTCTCAAAAAACGCCTCTAGCTGGCCAGGCTCTGGCCAGACACTGCTTTCAAGAGCAGATGCTTCTTTCATACGAAGTTTCCGAAAAGTAATTCAAAATCTTGGCATTTTTGAAGAGGCAGTACAGCCTCATACCGACAAACCAAACATTCTCGCATCTCTATTCAATAAATACCTCAAAAAAAATAAAGAAACCCATCAAGATAAAAAAGATACGGTACTGAAAGAGATCGAGTACAGACCAAAATCAGATTCCAAGTTTGCAGCTCCATTCTTGAATGGAAATCCGGATGAAGAGCTTAGACCGATACCAGGTATTAGCGACTCACCCTCATTTGTTAACACTGCCTTGGATACAAGAAGTGCAAAGGAACTATTGTTAAGAGCTCAAGTTGTTTCATGACCACTTTTAAAGGAGTAAATGATGGGAATATTAATTAGACATATTTTTGCCCTTATAGAAAAGCGTGCAGAGCGCGGTTTCACCCTGCTGGAGTACTGTGCTGGCGCTGTCGTAATGCTAACTGTCGTCTATGTCGCCATGCGTGGTATGGGGAGCAATCTCGGTGATTTCCTGGCCGCTATCGGTGATTGGGCTAAAGGACGCGGCGATGAAATTAGAAATCTTCCTTAGGCAATAAAACTAAAATCAGGCAAATTATTTATGCGACGAAAAAGTTTCATGAGACCCTACAGGGGTGGTTTATCTTCTTCCTTAAAGCTTGCTATTTTGTCTTTCAGTATTATAGCTGCTGCTTTTGTTGTACGCATGCCGAATGAGACCGTGGTATCGCCCGATCCTCAACAACCTATAGTCGTAGCTGCTTTTGATACTGTTGAGCTCCCTGTTCCGAGTGAGCCTGTGGCAGTCGGAACAAAATTGAGCAAAATCCGATGGAAAACGGTATCGTATCCCAAGCATCAAGTGCCAAAAGGAGCCTTCCTTGAAACGGCATCTATCATGGATGCTGTCACCATAGTTCCCCTGCCTGCCGACCTTCCTGTGTTCCCAGAAAATGTAAGCTTCTCTTCTCAGATTATCAATCCCGTGGTGGAACGAATACCTCTCGGCATGCGAGCTATGACAATAAAAGTCGACGCGACCACAGCTGTGGAAGGCTGGGCTGGTTCAGGTTCACTTGTAGATGTTCTACTAATCGCAAAAGATCGCACTACAGTTGTCGCCGAAAAAGTCAGGATTTTATCAGCCGAGCGCTCAACCGAACCAGTTGAGGGTATGCAGACCCCTAGCGTCCCAACAACAGTTACTTTGTTGGTAACTCAAGAACAATGTCTTGCGATCAACACGGCAGTTCCCTTAGGCAGAATCGCCTTTGCACTTCGAAGTTCTCATGACGAAGATCAATGGAACGATAAAATCTTTACAGCAGAGCAATTAAGAAACAAGCCCCCAGATAATGAGGGTAATCATATAATCACTGGATATCTGGCAGTGAAAGATGAACAGAAGAATAAGGCATACGCACTTGCAAATGGGAGATGGATACCTACTGACGTTAAGCCATCAGGATTTTTAGTCGGTGATGATAAGGCTTTGAATGAAGAAAACTTGCCCTAGCATAGAAAACCACTCGAATGTTTCGCATGGCATCAAGCGCGCGCTTTCTTGCGAAGTCTCCCCACTGCAACCTGCGGTACAAAACGCCTACAGTCCAGTCGCTCGCCTTGTTCTTGATGAATTAAGGCGGGAAATAACTTTAATCCAGCATGATTCTTCTGATGATAAAGGTTTAAGTCGAAGAGAGCTTGATATATTAATCAATAATATAGCGACAAAACATGGCTTCGAGCTCCTATACTTAGAGAAGGACGAGATTCTTGCAACAATCGAGAAGGAGCAAAAACCCTTTGGAATTCTTCAACCCTTAGTCGAGAATCCTTCCGTTACTGACATTATTATAAGTAATTTCGAAAAAATTGGTGTCCAACAAGGTCGAAGAAATTACACAACCGATATTAGTTTCTCATCTCCAGAATCTTACGAGGCTTTCATTGAACGGATTTTGAGTAAAGCTGGAACCACATATTCAACAAAAAAGCCTATCACAGATGGAATGATTGGGGGGATTGCCCGTATTCATGCAGTACACAAATCTATTTGCGATTCAGGCCCATATGTCACAATTAGGTTAAATCGCTTCTCGTCAGTGTCACTTGATGACCTGTGCACCAATGGCTTGGCACCAAAGGAGGTGCTTAATTATTTACAGGCAGTGGTACAAGGTGGTTATACTGTTCTTATTGCAGGTGAAGTGGGTACTGGCAAAACCACCCTCGCTCGTGCTTTAGCATCAGCAATATCTGCTTCTGAAGCTCTGCTAGTAATAGAAGATACACCTGAAATCAAACTGAACCATCCAAACGTAAGATACATAACAACGCGAGATGCAAACACAGATGGAGCAGGACAAGTTACTCCAGCTGAATGCATTAGGGCTGGCATGAGAATGGCTATGAATAGGATCATATTTGGTGAGATCCGTGATTCGGAAGCTGCGGAAGCATTTATAGATGTCTGCGCATCTGGCCATCCTGGTGTTTCCACAATCCATGCGCGCTCTGCCATTGAGGCTGTCGCTCGATTGCAGCTCTTCCTCGGACGTGCTCAACGTGGTGTGGATGCTAAGATCTTAAATGAACAAATCGCCACTGCCGTCCACGTTATTGTGCATGTAGGTGTATGTAAAGAAACAATGAAAAGACGTGTTCTGGAAGTAAAAGAAATCGGTCCAGTAGCAGATGGAGTGCTTCGTCAACGCGATATCTTTCATTATCAATCTCAGCAAAACAATCCAGTTTGGAAGTTACTAAATAGAGTCAGTGCTCATAGAGAAGTCCTTGAAAGTGGCATTACTAAGGTAGTGCTAAGTAGTCTCCCCTCCGTATTAGAGTTGGGCCTTGATGTTGCTTATCGAGAAGTAGCAGGAGGATATCAATGATTTCCTATTTCTCCTCACGAGATCGTCTGAATAGAGCTAGAAGCCTCATTTATGGTTCTCCTGATTTAAATCTGGAAAAGGCCTCTTCTGAAACACGACCCTCCATTGATGAATATATACCCTACCTGCAACGTAAAGCTGAACAAGCTGGTTTGAATCCATCTAACGCTTTACTGATTGTTGTTAACGCTGCAATTCTTAGCGGCATCTTTGTCATTTTAGGGCTCTTCGTTAATATTAAAATGACATTATTATCTCCCCTTCCTTTCCTAATATACTTTTTTTGGATTGAACGACTAATTGCCAAACGAACAGAAAGCTTTGAGTGTGATTATCCTGCATTTTTACTTTCTCTTGCTTCGGGAATACGTACAGGCTTGGATCCAATCGTGGCTTTATGCAGGGAAGAAAGGGTTTTTCATACCAACAGTCTCCTAAAGAAAGAACTGATTCATTGTCGTGAAAATCTTGAAAAAGGAATGCCTGAAGACAAAGCTCTTGGGCATTTTGCTGAAAGCATCGCTCATCCTGATATCGAGCTTTTCAGAATAGGATTCATTCTGGCTCGTAAACAAGGCTCGTCTTTATCTCATTGCTTACAGCGCCTAGTAAAAGTTACCAGGCAGCGTCAATCTTTTCGTAGAAAAATCGCATCCGCTGTTGCGATGCAAAAGTTATCAAGTTTCGGAATTGTGGTCTGCGCCTTTGCCATCGGGATGATTCAATTTTTAGGCAATCCTTCGGCGTTCAGTCAGGCGATTGCTCATCCCTTTGGAATAAAAGCTATTGCGTTTGGTGCTTTTTTGATGAGCACTGGGATCGTTTGGATGTTAAGCCTTACTAAGCGGAAACTCTGAACAAATGTTATACCCTATTGACTGGAACATAACTTGCGCCCTTATTCTTCTATCATCCTGCCTATTTTTCTGGCTATATTATCCAAAGCGTCGCGCCATTGATGTATTGCATGACTTAAATGAAGATTCGTATAGCACTTCAAGAAAAGCCTCGACTCCAATCAGAAAAAAAGAATCGCTCCTATATATTGCATCAGAAAATGAGCTTGAACACGCAGGTTTTCTCTCAACTGAGGAACAAAAAGCCTTTAAAAAAAGGCAGCGAAATCTAATCATAATAATCACCATTTTTTGTTTGGTCTTCCGAACTGTACTGGGTTTTCGTTACTTATCAGGCATTGTTCCGACGATTCTACTGGGATTATCTGTATCATACATTTTCTCACGATATTACCTGGCATCATGCATAAACCGTTTCCAACGCTTGCTTGAATTTCACCTTCCCATTGTAATGGAACAAATCGTTATGGCCGTTGAATCTGGAATGGATGTCATTCCAGCAGTAGGTACAATTCTTGAAATACACAATAAACAAGATTCTAGCGATATCAACAAAACCACTAATCCCGTGATTAGAATCCTCGATATAGTCTTTAAGCTTAGCCAAGGTGGTATACCCTTTGAAAAAGCTCTTTCCGAGGTTTCTTCTCGCACAAACTCAAATGCCCTGCGACATGCCTTTGTGCACCTTGGACTTGCTCAAAGTGAAGGCGGCGAATTGGTTACACCACTGAGAGAATTAAGTGATGCAACTCAGGCGTATTATCAAGAAACAGTGGAACTTGAAATTGCCAAGATGCCAATTAAAGCAACGCTGCCATTGGTTCTGACATTTGCAGGATTAATTATCTTTTTCATCAGTATTCCACTTGTTCAAATCTCAAACATAACCCACGACTCGATACCGAAGGACACTTCAACATATGCAAGGCCTTAAAATTTCACATGACTTCATCCCAGAAAGAGCTTCAATGAGCCTTATTATTGCCGCTATCGTTCTTCCAACTCTTTTCTTTATTTTTAGTTTAAGTCTAGATTTGCATTCCTATCTTACAATGCAGAACTACTCCCAAAAGGTTCTCGATGAAACAGGGCTCTATTCTTACCGCTTTTTACGAGCTGGGCCGGTCCAAGGAGAAGATCCGGCGGTATTAGCAGCCAAGTCTTACTTATTGAGATATAAATCTATTGGAGCGTTTACAACAGTCAAAAGAGAGGGAGATGTCCTAGTACTTGAATATCAAGGGAGAGCTCCTTTATTTTTTGCGAATTTTCTTTCAAAGAATACAAGCAATGACAGTAAAGACTCTTCTCCATCTCTTTATCTTCCTGTCAACGCAAGGACGAGAGTCAGAGGCAGTGTCTTTGATTCGGTAGTAGTCGTTGATCGCAGCTACTACCTCGCTCCTGGTCTGTGGTCGGAAGATCACAAAGCATGGGGAGATTCAAATTCGTGGGAGGGTTCTTCATTATTTGAGTCAGATTTCCCAATTGTTCTACAAAGTGAGCCTTCAAAGATCACGGTTGGAAAAAGAGTTGCAACTCAGCAATGCTTCAATCCCATATTTTCTTCTTTAAAACTCGCCGCAGCAAATTTATTTATTGCCCTTCAATCGTACTCATTAAATAACACCGCAATTGTTTTTTATCCTAGCTTACATGGACATACTTCCGTTCTGCGACGTCTTTGGCAAAAAGAGAGATATCCCGAGGCTAGTTTCCAAGAAGAACAAAATTTATTTTTTGAGGATTCTGCAATTGACTCAAGCTCTGATGAGGCATCGAGTGGGTCTTCGCCCATCGTTGAAAACCGGCACTGCGCTGCGGTATCGGAAGACACATCTAGTCCTCGTCACTATTGGTTCCCAGAGAGACAAGGCTCTGCTGACAATCCCCTAGGCGGCAAGCCCTCAATGATTTCCTCAAAAGACTGGACTTACAATGCCTTCCTTTTTGACTCTCAATTACGTGCATCAGAAGTGATTTGGTCTCGTGCCGTCATGCAAGGAACACAAAATCATGCTGAGTTGAATTTTGCCGGTGTTTTAGATGATCTAGTAAGTGTTGTTTTTGAATTAGGTTCAAATGAGGCACGAGGGGGCCTGAGAAATCGAGCATTAAAGAATATTTTCATCTTCTCAGGAGATGTCCCAAGATACAAAAACATAAGATTTGGCGACCAGAATGATTTACCGTTAAGAACTTCTCTCAAGAATTCAATTAAACGCTACGGCGATCTTCTTGAACACTGGAATAAGCGCTCTGCGCAGGGTGGAGATCCAAGCTCACTTAGTATTTATTATATAATATATCATACAACCACCTCTCCTTTTGCTATTGAGGAGAGTCGTATATCCAAATTTAGAAGCTTTCTAAAAGAAGCCTCTCTTATAAATGAGCATCAAAGCTCCTTTTTTAATATTCAGTTAATTAGGACTGAGAATCTGAACGGGATTGAGAATGAACTTTTAAATATCCTTCTTCTTAAACAAAAAAGCGGAGTGCTTTCATGGTAGCTAATAGAGAAAAAGCTATTTCCATACTTGAAGCCGCTATGTTTACGACATTGCTTCTAGTCTTAACAACAGGTGTGGTAGCCGTTTGGGACTATCTTGCGCTTGAAAATACATTCCGATCCGTCGCAGAAAAAAGCTTAAGCGCATCAAACATAAAAACTTTCCAACTAAATTTCGATGATGGGCCTCTTTATAGGCTGGAACTCAACAATGAAGACATTAGCCATATGTTAATAGATGCCGTTTTAAAAACCCAACTGGAGCTACAAGATAAGATTTCTTATTTCAGAAATACAAAAAAACCCTTTTATTTAGAGGCTTGCTTTTGTGTCATTAATATCAATTCGGCGAATGGACACTTCGAGGGTGTAGAAAGAATAGAATGCCCGGCTAAGTTCGGCGATACCTCGCTCATAAATAGCTATCTTGCCCACTATACCCTCTCAGATGCAATTCAAAAAAAGGCTCAAAACTCCGGACACCCTTTTCAAGGACAAAACTTAAATTGGGTCTCGGATAACAACAATCAACCAAGCTTTCTCCCTAAAAATGTAGTGGTAGGATTGCGAATATGTGCAGATCTCAAAAACACAGCGGTGGCACTTGCCGCCTCTCTGTTCCAGAATAAGCCATTTATTTATCACGATCATATAATTACCTTAAGAGGAGATGTCTCATGAGCCTTTTCCAGAGAAAAAGGTCTGTCCTTTCCATTAGTAGTCCACTTCCGTATGATGAAACACCAGTTTCGTCCTCACAAAAGATTTTTGAAATACTAGGTTATTTGATTGAAGATGCTGAGTCGTTTGGACAGTCACAAGCTACCCTTATTTTCACTCCTAAACAGATTCAATACTGTTTGAGAGATAAAGAGGGCAAGAAGGCCGTGGGATTTATAAATGAGTGCCTGAAGAATACCCTCCAAGAATTTGTTAATATTGCCGTTCATGCTTCAAGTCTCAAAATCAATCTCCTTGAGACTCAAGAAATTCGGAATTTAAAGATAGAAAGAACCGACAACTCCACGGAATTTCATTTATCGTGGTATGAGGGTAACTTCATTCGTGAAATTCAATTAAGTCAAAATTCCACTTTCACCTCATTGGGGACTAAATCTGAAGATTTGCCGACCACCTCACAAGCAAAAGTTGATAAAGGAAAACGTGTTGTTAGATCAAAGGTGGTTTTGATAATTGAGGATAATGCCGCCTTCGCAAATGTATTAACCCGTTTTCTTGCAAGACAGAACATAGCATCTAGAATCGTTATGACGGCATCCGAGGCCTTGGATATTATTGATAATGAATCTAAAAGGCCTGCATTAATTGTATGTGATGTCCACATGCCTGGTCTTACCGGGTTAGATTTTGTGCGTAAAGTACGTGCTGAGCGAAAGTCCTCGAAAATACCGGTAATAATGTTAAGCTCTGATGAATCCCCAGATATTAAAATTCAGGCTATCAACAATGGAGCGGATCTGTTTATTTCAAAAAGCGAAGATCCTCGAATTCTATTCGCCCATGTAAATCGGATAATTAGCCAGAACAAAAGAAGGTAGCTAGTGTGAGGGTATTCTTCTTTCTAATCTCCTCTTTTCTGCTCGCTAACACTGCCTACTGGCTTCAAGATCTTGATTCGATTTGGCTTTTATTCCTTTATATCCTAAGCATATCTTTATTTCTCCAACTCGACTTAATAAAACTAAGACAAGTTAGTGAGTTCTTAAGTATCAATGTCAGCGACAAAAACCCATTGGGAAGCTTAGTGGCAAGAACTCATTTCAATGAAGGTTTTCAGGCCTTTCGTTATTTGCAAGCTTTAGGCCAAAAAATCCGTTTAATTCTTCATTCTAGTGAGGAAAATTATAAAAAGCTTGATAGCACTGAAGTCTTTCCGGAACTTCATACGAACAATAGCGGACTAACTGATGAATCACTTCTAATTTATAGGAGGATTTCAGATTTTGCGAGGCGAAAATTCTCAGCAAATGCAAGTTGCATTCTTCTTCCAGACTCCTACAGAGAGAACTTGACAATCGTTGCGGATAGCTCGGATCGAACACAAAAGATCCAAAACTTTCTGAGAAATATAGTGGAAGAGAATCAGTCTGCTTCAATTCAACCAGATTTTTCAATTCGCAGCCTAGAAAAAGACAACCTAGATAGCTCTTATCTTTACGAACTTGGATTTCGATATGCTGCCACAGTCCCGTTCTTTAACAACTCACAAGGGAAGCCAGCTATATTGTGGCTTGGCTTTGCTCATCGTCCAGATCCTGAGACCTTGTCCGGTCTTAAATCCTTGAGTTCTATACTAACTCACGAACTTCCAAAACTTAAACACATTTATGAGAACTCCTCGAACTTACTAACCGAGACTTTAGCTCATGGAATGAAAGCTCAAAGCCTTGCTTACATGTCTCATGATATGAAGTCTCCTTTGAACAACATTCGAGCTATTTTCAATCTTCTGAGAGTTGAGGCGAAAGATTCTGATAAGATTGAAATTCTGGAAGTGGGTCTCAATAACTGTGAAATTGCATCTGAACTTGTAAACAGCATATTGGACATATCGGCTTACCAAGCTGGAAAACTAGTTGCAAGGCCAGAAATTCTAAGATTGGAGGCTATTGTAGATGAAACCGTTCAAATTTTTAGTGTGGCAGCTCGATTAAAAGGATTAGAACTCAGTTGGAACTCGGCCGCACAGGAGGCTGTCGCCTTCGCTGATAGAGGACAAGTAAAAAGAGTTTTATCCAACCTAATAAGCAATGCGATTAAATATACAAAATACGGGTCAGTTAATATTAGCATTGAAGCACCTTCTCACGGCTTCATATTTGTTACGGTAAAAGATACTGGATGTGGAATTAATGAAGCTCAAATCAATAAACTTTTTACTCCCTTTACTAGACTTAATGATTTTGAATGCGAAGGCCTGGGGATCGGCTTGACGTTAAGCAAGATCCTTATTCAGCTGAACAACGGCAACATAACTGTCAAATCTGAAGTTGGAAAAGGTAGTTCCTTCACATTATCCTTGCCTGCATTTCACAAGGAGGAGTCAAAACCCCTGAAGAAATTTGGATCTAAGTTTGGGGGAAAAAACAAAGCAATGCCACTAGAAGAATCTCCAAAACATGTTAGTAACGCATCCCTTAAAATCCTTCTCGTTGATGATGATCCTGAATGCGTGGAGTCATTGTCTAGAAACTTGGAGAATCCAAACTGCACTGTTCTTAAGGCGCATTCTGTTCAAGAAGCTTTGTATTTGATCAACTTCGATTGTCCTGATGTGCTTATCACTGACGAGAAAATGCCCGAAGGCGGAGGGATACAACTAATTAAGGAACTTAAGTCACTCAATGTTGACATCCCTACAGCTTTGATTACCGGTAATCAAAGACGACTTGGAAATGCCCGTGGTGAGCCCCTTTTTGACCACACTTTTTCTAAGCCTGTCGATTTATCTGAATTGAAGAACTGGTTAGGAGAAATTTCTCACCTTCCACGCTAACCCTACTTCCAAGATGAGTGAATATGTCTTAACATTAACCACTACATTTCGTAATTTTTGACTTGAGCGACTTTCAAATTGGAATTGATATTATGGGTATTTCATCTGCAGAAAAAGATTATAAAATTTCCAAACTTTATAGTATTCGGCATTCCTGCTCTCACGTAATGGCACAGGCTGTTCTTGAGCTAATACCTGGTGCAAAAATGGCAATCGGACCCGCAATAAAAGATGGATTCTATTATGATTTCGATCTTCCCAAGCCACTTCAAGAGGAAGATCTTGAGAAAATCGAGACCCGAATGAAAGAGCTAATTAAAGAGGGCCATACTTTTCAACGAATGGAAGTTAGCCCTGATGAAGTGAGAAATTTCTTTAAAGAGCAACCATATAAGATTGAAATAATGGAGGACATTCTTAAAGGGCAAATGAATGCAGATGGAGAGAAAGTCAAAGAAGAGACTCCCACAACGTTAACAATTTATAAGCATTCTAATTTCTACGATTTATGTGCGGGGCCTCATGTTGAGTCCCTAAAGGAGGTCGATCCAGATGCAGTTAAGCTTTTACGAATAGCTGGCGCATACTGGAGAGGAGATGAAAGTAATCCGATGCTCCAACGAATCTATGGCACCGCTTTTGAAAACAAGAAAGATTTAGATGCTCATCTTGAAAAACTCGAAGAGGCAAAAAAAAGAGATCACAGAGTGTTGGGGAAAAAATACGATCTCTTCAGCAGTTCAGAGACTGTTGGTCAAGGACTAGTTTTATGGCATCCGAAAGGTGCAACAATGAGGCGCCTGGCAGAGAGATTTAGTCAAGACGCTCATATATTGAACGGTTATGAATGGGTATATACTCCCCACATTGGTAGATCGGAACTTTGGAAAATCTCTGGCCATTTGGATTTCTATAAAGATTCCATGTATAGGCCAATAGATATTGAAAGCGAAGAATACTACCTCAAGCCCATGAATTGTCCTTTCCACATAGAGATCTATAAAAATCATATTCGCTCATACAGAGAGCTTCCTATTCGTCTTGCCGAATTTGGGTCGGTATATCGCTATGAAAGAAGCGGGGTTCTCCAAGGATTAACTAGAGTGAGAGGCTTTACTCAGGATGATGCACACATATTCTGCACACCTGAGCAAGTTGAAGATGAAATTGTTCGTGCCTTGAAGTTCTCACTTTACGTACTCCGCTCATTCGGCCTAGAGAATTATCAGGCCTATATTTCTACCAAACCCGAAAAGAAATTTGTCGGCTCTGAAGAAAATTGGGCTATGGCTACTGAAACACTTAAACATGCTGCAGAATCTGAAGGGGTTCCATATCAAATAGACGAAGGTGGAGGTGCATTCTATGGACCAAAGATTGATCTTAAACTTTTAGACTTTTTGGATCGTGAATGGCAACTAAGCACTGTGCAGTTTGATTTCAACTTACCCGAGCGCTTTCAAATGGAATACGTCGGAAAAGATGGACAGAACCATCGTCCTTTTATGGTGCACAGAGCACTCTTTGGAAGCTATGAACGTTTCTTTGGGATGTTAATCGAACAGTATGCGGGAGCCTTTCCTTTCTGGATTGCACCCACACAGGTAATAATAATACCAATTGCCGATTCGCATCTTCCCTATGCTGAGAAAGTGTGTGGTAATCTGAAGGGTCATGGACTCAGAGTTTTAATAGACACCACAAATGATAGAATGCAATCTAAAATACGAAATGCCGAAATCGACAGGATTCCTTATATTTTTGTGGTAGGTGGAAAGGAAATTGAAAAAAATGTTGTTGCTGTCAGGAGCAGGGATAAAGGCGATTGTGGACAAATGAGCATAGATAGTTTTCTTGACGTGGTTAAAGATGAACTGAGCCAAGGCATAGCTCGTGTAATTTAGCGGATAGATCCATTCAAAAAGATTTAAGTTGCTGCTTATAATTGCTCTCAAGGGGTCTTTTTATCATCGAAAGGTTAGTAGCAAATACTTATCCCTGGCTGTGCCCCACACCAAAGGATGGAGATTTCTTAAAGGAAACAACCCCTATGTCTAAGCAATTTCATTTGCATCCTTCTTTATTTCTTATTGGTGTTGCCTCTCTAATGGTGACACTTTGGCAATTTCCTTAAAACTCCTGTATGGTTTAATTATTTACAGCTCAAACCACATGGCCCCATGAAATGAGGACACAGACTTTGCATACTGATTTTTGGTGGAACTTTCGAGTGTCTTCTCATCTATTCTGATGCAAGAGGAATAGCATGTTACAGCGGCTTTCTATTAGTCGGAAAAATTAGGGGGGGGTCCATCTGCTGCCGCGGGATCGGTCAGATCGGTACTTAATTGATGCTTGTTCCATTATTTCCTACACCCATTCCCGATCTACGGCAACGATTTTTTTTTTGCTAGGAACTCTTCTAATATTATCAGTATTTATTTGGGTTAGATCTATTTTTGGCATTTTATCAATGACTGGAATTGGGATAGTTAAAATATTTGTCTTTTTTTTTGGATCCTTTTCCACTAAACAATCCTCATTGCAACCACTTGTTGCGTACAAGTAGGTATCAGCATATGGCAATAGTTAGATTGTTCTATCATGAAAATGATTGCGATAGATGGTGAATACATGTCTTCAGATATCGGCCAAATCACCGAGGCCCTTTTTCTTCCATATGAATTTTGGGGAGCTTTGATAGCTTTTTTAACTTCACTTTGGCTGTCGTATACAAGTTTAAGGAAAATTTTCGCACATTGAGTACGCAGTCTGCCAAACTCCCTGTGACATTGAAGGGATAGGAATTTTGGCGGATTGTCTAGTCAACCTGGAACAACGAAGTTTGAGCAGTTTTTTCTGACTCACCCTACTCAACTTCCTTCTTTTGTGAGACCACAAGCGGAGCATTGAGCGGACGAATAGCTGAGAGCTGCCAAATTCTCCAAATAAGATCCTGATCTAACACCAAATCTTCTGACAGGATAATTTTACCATCATAAGATTGAATTGGCCTTGAAAGCCGCATCCCTGGAGTAAGAGATTGGATTGCAACTTTCATCTCATGGCTGCCTATCTTTTGTTCTGAATAGTCCATGGCTGCAGATTTCAGTTTCGGATCATTTCTCTTTTTCTTTGGGATAGTCAAGCCAAGGGCAGAAATGACTACAGCCTCGGCCAAGACTTTAACCAAGCAACTTAGTATTATTGGATTGATTTTTGAGTAAACGCCTCGCCTAATTCTTCTTAAGAAATCATAGGCCAACTCTGGCTCAAAATAGCCGCGTCTCGCACAGGAGCGTCCCAATAGATCGACTCCCTGGATAATTGCTGCAGAAAGAACAACATCATCATTTCGGTCTTCCATGTCGCCGGCTATAAGGTCAGATAACTTGCCTATTATCTTGCCTGCCACAGGAAGATCAAGTTCAACACCGACTTTATATGCAATTTCCTTTACCCTACGGGATAAATCATTTCGAAAAGCTTGATAACGCGGATGAAAATAATCTCTCCTGCAATATTCCTGCGGGAGATCGAGGAGCGCTGCTAAATACAACAAACAAGCTTCCTTTGTAGACTCAACAAAGGATTCAGAGCGCCCAAGAGAGCGAGAAATTTCCCAGGCCAAAAAGGCAGTCCTGTGGATATGACCCTTATCCCATTGACTAGTGCATTCGGCTATCTGATCAGTTAGGATTCTTGCTTTCTCGTCTTGAATTGTAAAGTAAGATTTATCCTCAAAGGCGCTTTCATCCATTGCAATTGCCAGTTGACGGCCACCAAGAGGACGAGACATTAATCCCAGATCTGTGAGGTTGTTAAATATTTCTGAAAAATGCTTGTCGGCTTGAGTGGTTGGTGGCACTTCATAAGAAAGCGATGCGCTTCGAGCTTCTGCTTCACGACGTTCAAAACTTCCAACGAGATCTCGTCCCACCTTACCTTGAGGTACGGGTTGAATCAACGCCTCTTCCTTGCGAACTTCATGTTTACGTTGAGGTACCCGACCCTCTTGAACGAAGTCTTCATAATGATCATCAATATAAGTAAGTGCTGCGATCACATCCGTTGTTGTGCATGGAATTCTAACACCTATAGCAACAGAGCAGTGTTGGCTTAGTGTTTTCTCAAATATTTCTGCTGAGCGAGATACAATGACAACCGGCAATTGTCTTAATTCTTCCTGTGAAAGAAGAGTCTGAACAATAGCCGTTGTATCGTTAACCTCTGGGCCACCATCAACGAGTAGGATCGGGCTTAAAGTCTCGTCATAAGCACGTTTCAGATCGCCCAAATCGTTGATCATTCGGTTCCTAAAGCCCTTAGAATGCAGGCTTTCAGGCAAAGTATTAGGCAGGGTTCTTTTCTTCTGAAAGATTATCACTTCGTTGTCATGTTTCATTGATTTCCCACCCTATTCATAAGCAGAATTCCCTAGTGAAAAATCGACAGAAAGCTGAAAAGACTCAATTAAATACTTAAACTACGGGCGAATTCTTGAAAAATTCAACGATTTTCAATATGTTAAGTGAGTCCATGATTGCTAAATAAAAAGCTAAAATTGAGATAAAACATGAAGATTAAAGGGTTAGTAAAAAAACTTCGTCAAATCAAGACTGACTTAGTAGTTGTACCAATTTCAAGTGAGATTTCTGCCAAGAAAGAAAGATTTGCCCCACATAACACTGCGATTTTTTCAAGTTTAAATCCAAAATCGAGGAAAATGCTTTCGGAGATATTTCTTCGCAAGCAACTTTCCTTTGAACGAAAGAAAAACATTTTTGTAGATACACCAGGATTTAATCAGTTCAAGGGTATTCTCTTGATTGAAGTGCCAAGTATCGAAGAAGCGCAAGAACGAAAAGGGATAAAACTTCAAAGAGTTGGTCGAAAAATTTATGACACTGCTAAAGAAAATGGCTTTACATCTGTAACAATTGATACCTCCCTTAATGTTTTACAACAAAATGAAGCTTATGAAGCATTATTGGAAGGCATTTATCTGAATTCATACGACTACAGTCTTTACAAGGCGAATAGCAAAGAAAAACATCCCTTTCTTGGAATCAAAGAACTGACATTTCTTGGATTGAAAACATTCCCCACCGGTCTTGCATCTAAATCTCAAAAAGTAAATGAAGGCCTTTCACTTGCTCGCAATTTGGGCAACATGCCAGCATCCGATTGCACACCTTCTTACTTTCTTGAATGTGCTCGCATAGTAGCCCAATCTGAAGGACTGAAGTTGAAAGTACTAGGAGAGAAGGAGCTTCAAAAAATGGGAGCATATGGCATCCTTTCTGTATCAAAGGGAAGCTCTGAGAAGCCATTTTTAATCAGTCTTCGTTATTGTCCAAAAAAGAAAACATCAGAAAAAGTCATTGGACTTGTTGGAAAAGGGATCACTTTTGACACAGGAGGAATCTGCCTCAAGCCATCAATTGGCATGGAGGAAATGAAGCACGACATGGCCGGAGCTGCAGCAGTTTTAGCATCGGTGAAGATCTTAGCGGCTCTTAAAGCTGGAATTGAAGTGAGAGCTTATATCCCTGTAACTGAAAATGCTATCGATGGGCGATCTACCAAACCGGGCGATGTAATCAAAACCCTGAAGGGTAAAACTGTCGAAGTCATAAATACAGATGCTGAAGGAAGACTGATACTGGCTGATGCTCTTACACTTGCAGAACATGAGGGTTGCGATGAGATTATAGATCTTGCCACACTTACTGGCGCTGCTGTTGTAGCCTTAGGCACTGATTGCGCAGCGTTATATTCATCCGACAGTGGCTTAGCGCAAAATTTATTAAAGGCTGCATCAGCGTCAAGAGAATATCTCTGGGAGTTGCCGTTAATAGAGGAATACAAAGACCAACTCAAGAGCAAGATCGCAGATCTAAAAAATTTAGGCGATAAATCACGTGGAGGAGGAAGCATCAGCGGAGCGTTGTTCCTTCAGGAATTCATTGAGAAGGCAAAATGGGCTCACATAGACATCGCAGGGCCAGCCTTGCGAACAACCTGTGGCGAAGACGGGGAAGCTGGAGCTTCAGGCTATGGCGTTCGTACAATTGTAAATTACGTCTTGACTCACAAGGCATGAATTCGCAAAAACCATTTTAAACTAAGGAGTTGTAATGAACACAGAAGGCCAGTTGGCAGTCAACATTGAAGATGAGATGCGGCAATCTTACATGGATTACGCGATGAGCGTAATTGTGGGGCGCGCGTTACCAGACATACGAGACGGTTTAAAACCAGTACAAAGACGAATATTGTACGCGATGTTCCGTGAAGGTTTAACATCAGGCAAGAAACACTCGAAATGCGCTGGCGTAGTAGGCGAAGTTTTAAAGCGATACCATCCTCATGGTGATAGCGCTGTATATGAAGCCTTGGTTCGTCTTGCACAAGACTGGAATCTTCGGTATCCGCTGGTTGATGGACAAGGCAATTTTGGGTCCATTGATGGAGATCCCCCTGCCGCTTATCGTTACACAGAATCTAGAATGACAGAGCTGGCGGAGAAGCTACTGGCTGATATTGACAAGGATAGTGTCGATTTCATTCCTAATTTCGATGAGACCACCGAAGAACCAATTGTATTACCAACCTTGCTTCCCAACTTATTGATTAACGGGGCAGATGGTATTGCAGTCGGCATGGCAACCCACATACCACCGCACAATCTTGCCGAGGTGATTGACGGCTTGATCGATCTAATCCAAAACCCCTCGATAACTCTCCCCGATCTCATGAAGCGTATTCCAGGCCCAGACTTCCCAACTGGAGGCATTATCCTTGGTTCAGATGCTATCGTCACAGCATACAGGGAAGGAAAGGGAGTCATTCAGCTTAGAGCAAAAGCTTCCATTGAGACTCTAAAGTCTGGCTCTCGTCAAGTTGAAGCAATTGTTATCACTGAGATCCCATATCAAGTTAATAAATCTCTGCTTCTTGAACGAATAGCTGAGATGGTAAATGAGCGAGAAATTGAAGGAATAAGTCGCATTCGAGACGAATCAGATCGAAATGGAATGCGAATTGTACTGGAAACAAAGCGAGATGCAACACCAGAGATCGTTCTCAATCAATTATACAAAGGAACACCTCTTCAATCGAGTTTCGGAATTATCAACCTGTCTATTGTTGACGGAAAACCAGCCATATGTTCCTTAATTGACACATTGACTCATTTTATTGATTTCAGACGCGATGTCGTAACAAGACGCACTCAATTCGAGCTAAAAAAGGCCAGGGAAAGACTCCATATCTTAGAAGGATACACGATCGCATTGTCTAATCTGGATGAGGTAATCCAATTAATAAGACAATCTCAAAACCCACCAGAAGCCAAAGAGGAATTAATTAACCGATTTAAACTAAGCGATAAACAGGCTCAGGCCATCCTAGATCTAAGACTACAGAAACTTACTTCAATGGAACGGCTTTCAATAGAAAGAGAATATGAAGAGATCACAAAAGAGGTTGCGCGCCTCATTGCAATATTGGCTGATGTTCGAAAAGTTGACGAAATTATCGTATCAGAGCTAAAGGAAATCAGAACAAACTATGCCGACAAGCGCCGTACTGAGATAGTTCATCATAGTAGCGATATCGCCGTTGAGGATTTAATCGAAGATGAAGAAATGATTGTTTCGGTTTCCCACGGCGGATATATTAAAAGAACGAAATCTACTGAGTTTCGGGCTCAAA
>JAAZON010000229.1 GCA_012797725.1 SAR324 cluster bacterium
AAGGAGAGGCCATGGTTGCCAAAAATGCGCCGGTACAGGCTATAAGGGCCGAATAGCACTCTATGAAGTAATGCCCATGCGTGAGGAAATCAAGGAACTCGTACTTAATGGGGCATCCGCTGCAGAAATAAAGAGAACAGCAATAAAAGCTGGCATGCTCACGCTCCGCGCCTCGGCAATAATGCGCATGAAAGAAGGAGTAACAACAGTAGAAGAAGTCGTAAGTGTAACTGCACCAGATTAATTTGCGGGAGAATTTATATGCCTATTTTTCTGTGGGAAGGGAAAAATGCTGCTGGGAAATTTGTAAAAGGCGAAATTGAAGCTCGTGACATTCAAGCTGTCTTTAATACGCTTCGCTCTCAACGACTGATTCCTAATGCCTCTCGAATCAGAGAGAAGGGCAAAGGCTTCGAAGCTGAAATTAAGATCCCAGGATTTGGACCAAAAGTTAAAGCTAAAGATGTGGTAATTTTCACCCGTCAGTTCGCAACCATGATCGACTCAGGGCTTCCAATCGTTCAAGGACTCGATGTTCTTGCCAAACAAAACGACAATCCTGCATTCAAAAAAGTGCTACTCGCAGTAAAAGAGCATGTCGAAAATGGAGGCACACTGGCTGAAGGGTTAAAGAAACATCCCAAAGTTTTTGATGACCTCTATACTAATATGATCGACGCGGGTGAGAACGGCGGTATTCTCGACATAATCTTAGAGCGCGTGGCAGTACATCTTGAAAAATCGCTTAAACTTAAGCGAGAAATCAAAACAGCAATGATTTATCCTGCAGTCGTTGTATCAGCGGCAGTCATTGTCACTGCGGTTCTATTGATCTTTGTAATTCCAACATTCGCAGAACTTTTTCAGGATTTTGGAGCCGCACTCCCCCTTCCAACTCAAATAGTAATTAACATGTCAAATTTCGTGGTTGAAAATGTTTTTGTGCTCTTTGGCGGTTTGTTCGCAGTATTAATATTTGGCTTCCGTTTCATGCGAACAGAAAGAGGGCGCGAGGTTATGCACCCTCTGTTCCTTCGATTGCCAATATTTGGCGACATAATTAGAAAAGTATCAGTTGCTCGTTTTACGAGGACACTAGGGACTATGTTGAGTTCCGGTGTTCCGATTCTTGAAGCATTAAATATTTGTGCGCGAACAGCTGGCAATAAAGTTGTTGAAAAAGATGTGCTGCGTGCTCGTATAAGCATTTCAGAAGGTAAATCAATGACCGAACCTTTGTCAGAATCCCCCGTATTTCCTCCAATGGTAGTTCAAATGATTGGTGTTGGAGAACAAACTGGGGCACTTGATGCTATGCTCCAAAAAATTGCCGATTTTTACGAAGAAGAAGTTGATAATGCAGTAACAGCCATGAAACAACTCATCGAGCCACTCATGATTCTTTTTCTTGGAGTCATTGTTGGAGGTTTAATTATTGCCATGTACCTTCCCATATTCAAGATGGGATCGGTCGTCGGATAGGAGACTCCTTTATGGAAGGACAAAACAAAAAAACTCCCTGGCGCACAACTCCTTATGCAGAGCAAGAACTCAAAGCTTTCTTTGCTATACGTATAGCGATTTTGGTTTTGGCGTGTGCATTGTTTGCATATTTCACCTACTCAACACTATCCATGTCCCACGAAGCATTTCAGCACCTATGCTTTATCTTCGCTTCTTGTGGATTACTCACTCTTGCAAGTTGGAGATGGTGCCGGCAATCTTCGAAGAATTCTTTCTTCCTTCACTCTCAATTTATTCTGGACTCGCTTATAGTTTCGGCAATCATTTATGCCACAGGGGGACCGATTAGTCCATTCTTATTCCTATATCTTCCTGTCGTAATGGCGGCATCGATTTTCCACTCACGAACAATAGCCTTATTTATGTCGCTATTTTGCACTGTCGCATACAGCATTATGGTAACTGCGCTCCTCCATAAGTGGATTCCCCTTGCGGATGCAAGCGACGTTGTGCATTTACCAATGGGAGGAATGGTGCCTCAAGTTCTTGGCCTGCTTTGCGCAATGATTCTAGTTGCCATTGCGACAAGTTTTCTGACCAGAAAGTTGAGGTTTAGCACAGCAGAGGCGCAGGCTTCCAGACTAAAACTACAGGAGTTCACCGAACATCAGCGACAACTTATAGATGAACTTCCAGACGCCGTTGTGACTACTGATTCTCATTTTGCGATAACCAGTATAAACCAAAGCGCGAGCCTTTTTCTTGGAGTCGATGAGGTGCAAGTTGTTAACGAAAATATATTTGATTTGCTGGAAGACCTAGATGGCACTTCTTCAGAAATTCACAAAGCAAACGCCCGTAATGAAGAATTTGAGCTCAGTTTTGAAAAGAACAATCAGCTTCAGCATGTCTTATGCAGAGTAAAGACAATTTATCGCGAAATGGGTGAAAAAGTAGGCCACCTTTTCATCTTCCATGATGTGACAAAACTTCGAAGTGTGGAAGAACAGCTAGAAGTTCACGAGCGAATGGCCAAGCTCCTTTCTCTTGCTTCACGAGAAGACGAAACCCGAACTGGTGTTGTTCAGACGAAGATTGCTCATTTCGTGGGTGAAAGTCCAGTAATGCAGCAAGTTTTTAAACTAATTGCTCGAGTTGCTGCCTCTAATGCCACTGTTCTTGTTTCTGGCGAATCTGGTACTGGGAAAGAATTAGTGGCAAGGGCAATTCATTTAGGAAGCTCAAGAGCATCCATGCCCTTCGTACCAGTAAATTGCGGTGCTATTCCCGAGAATTTAATAGAAAGCGAACTCTTTGGATACAAGCGAGGAGCCTTCACTGGAGCAGCACAGGATTATCAGGGACTTTTCAAGCATGCAGATGGAGGAACTATTTTCCTTGATGAGATAGGCGAACTACCACTGATGATGCAAAGCAAACTTCTTAGAGCAATACAAGATAAAGTTATCCGCCATCTTGGTTCAGATCGAAGCGTTCCGGTTGATGTCCGCATAATTGCTGCAACCAATAAGAATCTGAAAAAGGAAGTTGAGGAGGGTAGATTCCGTGAAGATCTTTTTTATCGTCTCAATGTCATAAATATTGTATTGCCTCCACTTAGAGAGAGAAGAGAGGATATCCCTCAACTTACAAATTCAATCCTCAAGAATTTAATTGGCGAAGGAAAAACTCCAGTGGTTCCCCCTGCTACTATGAGTCTTCTTATGAATTACTCTTATCCAGGCAATGTACGAGAACTGGAGAACATCCTGGAACGGGCTTATGTGCTTGGAGGAGAAGTACTTGTGCCTGAGCATTTGCCAGAAGTAGTACGCGAAGCAAAGTCGCCATGCTCGCTCGGAGTTAAGCCACAAGAAACAGAGATTATCGTGCTAGAGAATATTGAGTTTCCAGTAAATTTAGATGAAGTTCTTGGAAACATTGAATGCCGCTATCTAGATGCTGCGCTTAAGAAGACAAATGGGGCCAAGAAAAAGGCAGCAGAGTTGTTAGGCATCAATTTCAGATCCTTCCGATACAGGATTTCAAAATTTGGCCTTGGTGTCGATGTAGAGGATTAATTCATTTCGTCCATGTCCAAATACAAATTACCTGAACCAATTTTATCTACTTGGAATTCTCTTCGATGCACATATGCTTAGTCAGTTGGAAGGACTTAGGCGAAATTCATCGCAGCTGCTCATGGGAAGGGCAAAACTACATTTCTCGCAAGTGGAAATGTGGGTTCCCCCTCCCTTAAGCCATTAAAGCCACGGCTTTAAAGGTATCTATTCCAGTTTCACGGCAAAAAACGCCACTTTTTTGGTCTTTTTTTGCCTCCTAAGAGAGAAGAGGTTTAGGTGACAAATTTCGGCACAAGTGCCGTTTTTTGTTGGTCTTTTTCATATACCAAGCAAAAGAAGCATCTTTTAGCATCCTTTCAAGTACCTGGAACATCAAAAAAAACAGAAATTTGCTAAAGCTCTGGGCGATGGCATCCGACTTGCTTTGTAGGGAGGCTAGTTCGAGAGCAGACTTAAAATTCTGGGTATGCCCAATCATCGAGGTGAGGGGAAACCGGGAAAGCTAAGCGCTCAAGCATCCTAAAAAATTCAACTTTCTTTTGGAGAGTGGGCATTATGAAAGAAAAAGGTTTTACATTAATTGAACTTCTTGTCGTTATCGCAATTATCGGCATTCTTGCAGCTATTGCTATTCCACAATTTGCTGAATACAGAGCTAGAGGCTTCGATGCTCGTGCACGCAGCGACTTGAGAAATGTTGCAACAGCAGAAGAAGCTTACTTCGTTGATAATGAAGCTTATCTCGCTTGCACAGAAGCTACATGCCCAGGCGCTCTTCCTGGTATTGATGCTCTTTCTGACGGTGTGACTCTTTCAATCACATTGGTCGGCGACAATGCATTCACTGGTACCTCAACACATCCAAAAGGCACCGGCGCAACATTTAACTGGGATAGTGCTGCTGGCGGCTTTACGAACTAACAAGTTCAGCTGACTAGCAAAAGAAAAAGTGTGCAGGTTGAAAGACCTGTACGCTTTTTTTGTTTTTTCAGTTGGCGGAATTAGGAAAACAGTCTACAGATAGCCAACGCACTTTGAGAACTGCTTTCTGATATTCAGCTATATTGACCAAACCTTCCAAAGTTTTTCTCATGCTAAGTTGGCTGTCGATCCTGCAATTAAAATTTACAATACCAAGACAAGACACAGGAGTTTAAACCTTCAAACTCCCAATTTTGTTTACGCTCACTCTGCTTAATAGGAATTATGTAGCCGTTTACGTCATTGCGAGGGCACATAGTGCCCGTGGCAATCTCATGAAGTATACTTATACATGAGATTGCCATGCCCCTCGCTACGCTCGGTGTTCGCAATGACGTTCAAGTCTCTAACCTTACTCCTGAACTGATACAGAATCATCAACATGTGATTATCCCCCTACCCCCCCCTTTATACTACTACTAATTGTAGACAGTATTCAGGACTTGGCAGGACTCTGAGAACTGCTTTCTGATATTCAGCTATTCCGACTCAGTTAACAGACCAGCAGTCTTCGGAAACAGTAAGGCAGAAAAGCTTATGAAAGATTTCAGAACTTATAATTTAGCAGTGTCCTTCTACGCTAAAGCCTGTACCTTAAAAGTGGAGCGGCACTTAAAAGAGCAGCTACTTCGCGCTGCATCTAGTATTGCGCTTAATTTGGCTGAGGGGCGGGCCGCTTAAGCAAAGCAGACCAGAGAAAATTCTTTTAGATAGCCTTTGGTAGTTTACGCGAATGTCAGGCGATTTTGGATCTTGCCCTGGGCTCTCAAAGCTCATGTGCCTTGGAGCTTGATAACTTGGCAGCTCACGTTTAGGATATATAGGACGAGAAGAATCTCGTCTCTCCCTTTCATCAGATGTACAGGAGGGCCTTGTTTCCTCCTTCGCCCTGGCCAAGGCCAGGTGCTTCGGAGGACAAGTCGGAGGATGGGTCCACAAGGCTGGAGATATAGATTAAATTGTCAGGCTGAACATGTCTGCAAAATCTTACCTATCTGACAGAACATTCGATTGCGATCCGGCAGGGCTTGGAGTTGAGGACAGTCTCGCGTTAGATCCTCGCTTCATGCTTGAATTTGCCGCCTATGATGTGTGGACAGCTCGTGCTGATAAAAAAGAAATAGAACTATTCTGCCGGGAAATGAAGTCCCGCTGCAAAAGAGCCTTGGCAAATCCTCT
>JAAZON010000230.1 GCA_012797725.1 SAR324 cluster bacterium
ACTTTGATATAGTATTTCATCTAGCGGCTGAAAGTCATGTGGATCGCTCTATTCATGGTGCAGGCGCCTTTGTTCGAACAAATGTGCTTGGTACTCAAGTGCTGCTTGACAGCGCTAAGGCGACGAATGTTAGCCGCTTTGTTCATATTTCAACTGATGAGGTTTATGGTTCTCTTGGACTAACAGGGCGTTTTGTTGAAAGCACACCGCTAGATCCAACAAGTCCATATTCAGCATCGAAGGCTTCGTCGGATCTGATGGCCTTAGCTTTCTTCAAGACCCATGGCTTGAATACAATAGTTACAAGATGCACAAACAATTATGGGCCTTATCAATTTCCGGAGAAGCTCATTCCATTGTTCATTACTAATGCTCTGGAAAATCAGCCACTTCCACTCTATGGAGATGGGTTGAATGTTCGAAGCTGGCTGCATGTAACAGATCATTGTGAAGCCTTGCTTCGAGTAGCTGAGAAAGGCATGCCAGGAGAAGTGTACAACATTGGAGGTTCAGAAGAGGCTGAGCGTACTAATAAAGATGTGACAAGCATTATTCTTATGACTCTTGATAAGCCTGAGTCCTTGATAAAGAAGGTAGCAGACCGGCCTGCTCATGATAGAAGATATGCGATTGATTACTCGAAAATCTCTAAGGAGCTTAGTTGGTCTCCTCAAATCTCATTTGAGGATGGAATTAAGGCAACTATCGAATGGTATGTGTCAAAGAAAGCCTGGTGGGAGAGAATAAAGACAGGGGTATATCTTGAATTTTATGATAAGAATTATAGTAATCGCTGAATAGAATGAAAATATTACTTTTCGGAGGGGCCGGGCAATTAGGCCTTGAGATTCAAAAAAGAAAAGCGTTGAAAAATGCCAACATCATAGCGCCGCTAGAGCAGGAGCTTGATATTACTAATTTGCAAAAGGTGGCAAGTCTTGTATCCCAAGTTAACCCTGAAGTCATAATAAACGCAGCGGCCTATACGGCAGTGGACAATGCAGAAGACGACACTGAGAGAGCATATTGTGTTAATCGAGATGGGGTTGCCGTATTGGCCGAAGCTGCGAAGAAAGCAAAAGCGAAGTTCATACACATTTCAACTGATTATGTATTTGATGGAAGTGCTGAGGCTCCAATAAAAGAAGAGGATCCTGTAAACCCACTTGGAATTTATGGGAAATCTAAACTTGAAGGTGAAAAGAGGCTTCAGGAAATTTACCCGGATAATTCTCTGATAGTTCGCACGTCCTCTCTTCATGGGCAATTTGGAGGTAATTTTGTTCACACAATGATTAAACTCTTTGAAGAGAGAGAAGAGATAGAGGTTGTTAATGATCAGTGGATGTCGCCAACTTGGGCCGGGTGGCTAGCAGAAATTTTATTGGATTTGTGTGAGATAAATACTACCGCAGGCGTACTTCACGCATCGTGCGCTGGAGGGCTGTCTTGGTACGAATTCGCCCTGGCGATTCAGGAATTGACAGGAGGTCAGCTAAGAACAAGCATTAAGACGACAATAAAACCCGTCTCAGCTGATATTTATAAACGTCCTGCGCCTAGACCTAGATATTCGGTGTTTGATTGCTCACGTCTTGGCAAGGTGCTTGGAAGAAAGCCCATTCCATGGTTAAATGGGCTGAAAAACCATCTTAACGATATTGGTTATAGTGTTGACTAGAATAAAAAGGAGGAAGGCGTGCTAAGGCCAAAAGCGGTTATTCTTGCGGGAGGTCAGGGAACAAGATTTTGGCCCATTAGTCGGATGAAGAAACCAAAGCAGTTCCTGTCATTAACACGCTCAGGAAACAGCCTTATTGGAGAAACTGTCAGGCGCATTGAGCCTCTTTGTGGGTCTGAAAATATTTGGGTAGCAACAGGGGACGATCAAACGGCTCTTGTGAAAGAACACGTTCCATCAGCACATGTAATAAGTGAACCATGCGCTCGCAATACGGCAGCATCATTGGGCCTTGCAGCGGCCTATATTGATAAAGTGGATCCAAATGCGGTTCTTGTATGTTTGCCTTCAGATCATGCAGTGAAGGATGAAATTGCTTTAAGAAAAGTCCTTCAGGATGCAGCCGAACTGGCTAATAGTCAGGATTTATTAGTGACAATAGGAATCAGACCAACGCATGCCCATACAGGGTATGGCTATATACTTAGAGGAGCACCACTGGTATCGGGAGGGTTCACAGTACGGCGTTTCTATGAAAAGCCGAATCAGGAACGTGCAAATGAATACTATGAATCGGGTAATTATTTCTGGAACAGCGGCATGTTTGTCTGGAAGGCTAGAGTTCTGTTGCAGGAAATAGAGGAATATATGCCCGCAATGTACTCGGCATTGATGGCTATACAGGATGCAATTGGGACACCTGAGGAACAGGAAGTGTTGAAGGAGCAGTTTGTGTCAATGGAAGCAATATCTATTGACTTTGGTGTGCTTGAGCATGCGAGGAATTGCGCAGTAATACCGGCTGATTCTTTTGGTTGGAACGATGTCGGTTCATGGGATGCCTGGGCCGAATATTTCAACACAGACAGCAAAAACAATCTCGTTGAGGGAGACGCTCTCGTACTGGATTCTAGAGACTGTATCGTAAAGAGTGCGCAACGCTTTATTGCAGTCCTTGGTCTAGACGATGTGGTCGTGATAGATTCTGGGGACGCATTATTAATTTGTCCAAGGGATAGAGTGCAAGATGTGCGCAAGGTGGTGCAACACTTGAAGGAAAATGGACGTAATGAACTAATTTGAGGTGAAAATGACAAATAAGACAGCACTAGTTACAGGTGTTACAGGGCAGGATGGTTCCTACTTGGCAGAATTTCTACTGGGAAAAGGGTACAAGGTCTATGGCATGGTACGGCGCGCTTCAGTGGACAAATATGAGCGCATCTCTCATATCATGGATAAAATCGAGCTTATACAGGGCGATCTGCTCGATCAATTTTCATTGATGTCTGTGCTCGAAAGAGTTCAGCCAGATGAGGTCTACAATCTGGCTGCGCAAAGCTTTGTCCCTACAAGCTGGGAGCAGCCAGTATTAACGTCTGAGTTTACAGCCATAGGAGTTACTAGGCTTCTTGAGTCAATTAGGAGAGTCAATAGAAAGATAAAGTTTTATCAGGCATCCAGTTCTGAAATGTTTGGAAAGGTGAGGGAAGTTCCTCAGACAGAACTGACGCCATTTCACCCAAGATCTCCATACGGTGTCTCGAAAGTCTATGGGCATTATATTACCGTTAATTATAGAGAAAGTTATGGGCTTTTTGCCTGCTCTGGTATCCTCTTCAATCACGAATCCCCGAGAAGGGGTCTTGAATTTGTTACTCGCAAAGTGACCGATGCAGTTGCAAAGATTAAGCTTGGGAAGGCTTCTGAGCTTCGTCTGGGGAATTTGGAAGCAAAAAGAGATTGGGGTTTTGCCGGTGATTACGTGAAAGCCATGTGGTTAATGTTGCAGCAACAGGAACCGGATGATTTTGTCATTGCATCTGTAGAAACCCATTCAGTACGAGAATTGGTTCGTATAGCATTTGAGCAGGCGGATCTTGATTGGGAGAGCTATGTGAAAACTGATCCAGCCTTCATTCGTCCTGCAGAGGTGGACCTCTTAGTAGGAGATGCTACTAAGGCAAAGAAAGTCCTTGGCTGGGAGCCGACAGTGGGCTTTAAAGAGATGATACAAATGATGGTTGACTCAGATATTAAACGAATTTCTTCAATGAACTAAAATGCGAAGCCTTGTTACTGGAGCGGCGGGTTTTGTTGGGCAGCACCTCATTTCGCATCTAAGAGAGTGTGGGGATGAGGTTCTGGCTACGGATCTTTTGATGCCTCGCAGCAATCTTGGTTGTTCTGCGCAAATGTTGGACATCTGCGATCCAGACGCTTGCGCCAAAGTGCTTAATTCCTTCAAGCCTGAAGTAATATACCACCTGGCGGGTATGGCTTTTGTCCCAGATGCAGAAGCAAATTTCGAGAAAGCCCTTAGAGCTAATGTTTTAGGTACAAGCATCATATATCGCATGTGCCATTTGCTGGAACTTCGCTGTAAAATTGTGCTCATAAGTTCAGCCGAGGTGTATGGAGTAATACAGGCTCAAGATCTACCGATAACTGAGCTTACACCGCTTCGTCCGATGAATAATTACTCATTGTCCAAAGCAATGGGAGAACTTGTGGCGGCTCGGTATGAGAGGACGGGTTGCCCCCGTAGTGTGATTATTCGACCTTTTAACCATATTGGTCCGGGTCAGAACATTAAATTTGTTAGTTCAGCGTTTGCGGCCCAGCTTGCTCGCATTGCAAAGGGAAAGAGCTCTAATGTGGTTGAAGTTGGGAACTTAGAGGCGAAACGTGATTTTTGTGATGTCCGAGATATTGTGCGGGCTTATCGCTTGGCAGCTGAGAATGGAGAGGGGGTATATAACCTATGTTCTGGTCAGGCAGTGGCAATTCAAAGCTTGCTAGATCAACTCATTGAAATTTCAAAAACAAAAGTTAAAATAGTGCAGAATCCAGATCGAATGAGAGGTCCGGAGATACCGGTTCTATATGGGTCTTATGAAAAGGCCCAAAGAGAGTTGGGATGGACCCCGAGATATTCTCTTGCTGAGTCCCTTAGTGATATTTTTAATTATTGGATGGAGCAGTAATCCAGTGCATTGTAAACTCCTCCTTTAGGCATCTCGAGTGAGATCACATAGCATCGCAAGGTTCACGCTTCTTCCAGGGTGGTGTTTTGAGGCGTTACTGAGTTCCGCGTTGGCACACCCGTATTTGTTTTCTGAGTTGAGAATTATCGCCTCATTCCGATGAATTACAGAAATACAACTGCTATCTCAGAAAAAACGCGGAACTCAGGAGGAAAACTAAGAACGAGAGATTCTAAAATTATTGTTTGCCTTGCAAGATCTTCATTCCTTCTTGATTCAGGCGGACTTTGTTCTTAAGGAGATAAGATGGGATGATAAGAGTGTCACCAACAGAGAGGGCTTGTTTTGGAGAGATACCGCTCAGTCGTGCAATCTTACCGGCATTTTTGCTGTCAAAGGTATACCATTTTGCTATTAGATCAAGATTTTCATCAGCAAAGGTTACATAATGCACCAAATCGCCTTTAGGAGTTAGCTCGCCGATACTTTGTTGCCCCAAGCCAGTAATTTTTCTTATAGATTCGCTGTCTAGTTCTTTCTGGACTTCGCTTTGTGTTTTGGCTGCAATCTCTTTGTCAGGGGTACTTTTTGACGACTTTAACTTCTCAATTGTTCCTTTGTCTTTCGTTTTTTTTAGTGGAAATTCTTTTGGCTCTTGGTGCAAAGGCATCATCTTCTCGGTTTGGCTTTGGCTCCTTTTCAATTCTTCCGTCTTATCAATTACTTCCTTTGTTTTGCCTTTCTCCATCTCTAGAGTCGAGGCCTCCTGGCTTTTGCTTTTTTCCTCGTCCATCGGTAACTGAGTTAAAGACAAAAGCTGATTCCTGTGTTCTGGAGAAAGAGAAAGTGGGCCCTGGATGAGCCAGAAATTATTGTCATTTTCAAGCCGATAATATTCGCCATTCTCCGGGTAGTAAAACATTATTGTTGGAGCTGAAAAAAAACTTTGATTCACTTCTAGTACTGTTGGTGCACCACGATGGGAAATGAACCCCTTTATTTCGCTACTCTCGTCCATGAGTTTCTGAAGCATCAGATTGGAAGCAACATAAGGATTATTTGCACTTACTAACACAGGGCCGCGATTCTTTAATCTCGTCAAGGCCGGGTTTGACAAATTGCTATATGAGAAACAACCGCTGACAAATAACGAAACCAAAATAACTATAAAGACATCGTGACTTTGATCTAGCACCTGGTTAACAGTTATTTTAAGATTCATAGATAAACAAACTCCTTTTCAAGCTTCCACATTGACCTTGAAGGATAAAAGCATCCTTTCGTATCTCGCAATGCATCTTGCCTAACAAAAGAAGCAGACTTCGCAAAAGCAGGACGAGAGGATCTGAAAAATAATAGTTCCAAAGCAGGAACTATATAATATTCTTAGTATATTTATGAATGCTCGCAAGAGTCAAAATAGGAATGATTTGGAATTTTGCAAGAATTATAGAGAAGCATTCGAGTTTTTCTGTGATAAATGCCTTTTATTGCTTTCTAAAAATAGGGCAATCCTGGGTTTAAGCCTCATCATTACTTCGAGTTTATGTTTGATGGAATCGCCAGCGGATCCAGATCTTTTTGCCAGACTCGCTATTGGAAGACTAATAGCGAAGAAAGGTGTTTATTTATTTGATCCTTTTGGATTCACACCTCGTAAGGATTTATTTGTCGATCATGAATGGTTCTCTGGCTATGCCTTTTATTTAATCTCATTACTAAGAGCTGATTGGGCTTTTGTGGTGTTTCGTTGTGTCACGATGACAGTTAGCATCTACTTGCTTTATCTTGCATGTTTGGAATGGAACAAAGGCAAAGTGAATTGTTTCAGTTTTCTCTTTGGAGTGGTGCAGTGTCTATATATCTGGTTTAGCGTTGTAAGGTCTCAGGTATTCACATATATGTTGATACCCTTGTTGCTGTTGGGTATCTGTAGATTCGAAAGACGAGCATCTGCGAGCACACTTTCTTTGATGCCAATTGCGATGCTTCTCTGGGCCAATAGCCACGGGGGTTTTGTGGTGGGGTTCGCCTTCCTTGGTCTCTATGTGTGTATTTTGTCTATAAGAAGGGACTTTAGGCGACTTATCGTTGTTCTCTCTTGCATAGGGGCTTGTGTTATTGCCACCAGTATTAATCCCTATGGGTTCAGATTATTCTGGTTATTTGTAATTGAAGCCGTGTCAATGCCAAGACCAACAATCAGTGAGTGGCAGCCGCTTTCTTTCTTTGTAGCAGCAGATATTTTGAATTTCTTTTATCTTGGCGTTATCATTATCGGTCTTTATATAAAGCGAAAAAATATCGAGAAAATAGAACTATTATTTTTATTTGTTTCCTCAATCGAAGGCATTATGCATCAGCGCTTATTTGCAATAACAGCAATGATTGCAATAGTATTTTGCCAGGGATATTTTGAAGCGACACTTTCTGCATTTAGAAACCATTTTTCATCGGTTTATCAATCCATTTCAAGATCTAGCGCATTTGCCCTGCTTCTTTTGAGCATTCCTTTGCTTCTTTTTTCTTTGTTTCGACTTGCAACAATTTCTTCTCATAGACTGGATTTTAGTAAATATCCAGTCTATGCCCTTGAGAGTCTTCGTCAATCCAAAGAGTCTGGAAAGCTATTGGTAGATTTCAACCTAGGGAGCTTCGCTCTTTGGCGTCTATATCCGAAATTTCTTGTCTCACTGGATGGTAGGTATGAAGAAGTATACCCAGAGTCTACCGTTAAGTTGGTATCTGAATCATTATGCCCATCTTGCGAGAATTTTCTGAATAGTTTTCAGACTGTCGATCCAGACTTTGTGGTTGTTAGTGCAAAAGATGAAGCTAATAAAATGCTTGCAAAAATTGGAAAAGCATGGAGTGTGGCCTATATGGATGAAGAATTTGCTATCTTAAGCAAAAAAGAGCTTAGCTTGATATCCAGAAGAGATTTAGGAAACATTAAAATGTGGGAACCACTTTTTTAATGCGAAAGAAAAAGGATTTATTGAGTCTCATGCACTGACGCTTTAGTGTTTTCAATGCCCCTTAGGCTTTGGATTCCAAAGAAACTCGAATTTGAACATATGCCATGTTCTGGAATACTTCGAATTAGGCGTGACAAATTGAAGAGCCTTTCTTCAATCGAACCTTCGCGATTTGCAATGCTGTCAAGTGAACAGAGGATCTCGTGTTCCCGATCGGAGACTAAAGTCAATTTGAATTGACCAGGATCTGCGAAATTCGAATTATTTCCAGCCTCACTCATATCTGATTGCCGGCCGTTATACAGGACAAAAAGAACAGTAAGTGCTTCATTCAGCGAAGCTAATTGTTCTGGTGTAATAGTGAGATAGTTATTTTCATCTGCAAAAAAACGCCCTCTTTTTATCTCTCCACACTCATAGAAAATATAAGGAAGATTCAATTTATAGTGTTCAAATTCCGTCTTTGTAAATGAGCTTCTACTCATAAAAAGCTCCAAAGACTTCAAATTTGCTACGTTTATAGAAGAATTAGCCCGATTTAGATGGCAGGCAGAGAGAAAGAAAAGAAATAGCAACACGATGCCAACTTTCATGTTTTATCCAGTAAACACAAAGAAATAAGAGGCCTTTTAGTGTACTTAGCTATCTTCCAAGAGTCAAAAAGTGAGGGGCATTTTAAAGCTTTGTTTAAAATTGAATTGGACATTTATATGATGGCTTGAAAAATGGTAGTAATATTTAAGTTGCCTGTAATTTTAAGTCATTCAGTTGGTTCCTGGAAATATTAAGCAGATGAATGATATCGGTCCTAAAAAAACCCAAGATTTTGAAATGCTTCCAAAGGCGCCATCTTCTGATTTTCGCTCCGATCCAGATGTTTCTGTTCACATTAATAGGGAAACTTTTATTGCAGATAACGAGCCTTCTCCTGAGACGTTAGGGGCCCAATCCGTCGAAGCTAATTTGGACTCTGGTATAGAGAAGAAAGCAGAAATCAGTACTCCAACTGGACTTGAAGCAATACTTCAATCGCTCGAGCTTCCACGTTCGGAGGATGCGCTTCAACGTATACGCGAAGGAGCTTTAGAATCCGAGATAGAAAGAAAGCATAGAGAGTACCAGACCCTTCTAATGGGGGAAATATTCGAACGGATGCAACAGACTGTCCAATATTTTGATGCGGAAGTCTCTGCAATTCCTGAAGCTCAAACTTTTGTTTCGATTCGTGGAGCGATTAGGGAAGTATTGGAAGAGCTTCGCCCTGTGCTTTCAAAGCAGAATCGTCTCAGTCTTGATGAGGCAGAAAGAATAGTTTTAGCAACTGGGTTGCTCCAGAAATTAGTTAGGGAGCTGTTTCTTCAAATGCAAAATTCCAAGGAACTTTCGAGCCAGCAAAAAAGCATCTTCCAAGCTTTAGAGGATCTTCTTGGAAACATTGTTCAGCCAGACTCGAGGAATAAAGATAAAATCTCTAAGCCTAGTGATACAGGAATCGAAACTGAAGACCCAATGATGCTTAGTGTTTTTAAGAAGGTAATTTCATTGCTCCGGGATCTTGTAATTGGGTCTTCATTGTCCGAAGAACAGGAGAAAATAACTCTCGGCGTTTCAATGGCTGGAGAGGAGAAGCGTATTGTTGCAGAGGATTTCAAAGAAGAAGAAAGCATAGAGGCAAATAGAGAAAACATTGATGACGCCTCTTCGATGTTTGTTCATGATATTAAAGGATGGGTATTGGATCCAGAAACTAGGAGAGGGATTTCGGGAGTTGTCATCTTTGCGGCTGCGCTTGGGACAAAAAAAACGGACGAACAAGGGATGTTTGAGTTCCGTAACGTACCACATGGCTATGAATACATATTGGGAGCTTTCAAGGAGGGTTATCGCTTTGAGCCCCCACTTATTACAGGAACATTATTGGATTCCCAAAGCCTGGAATTCCAAGGATTCAGGGAATACTGATTTGAATACCGCCAAAGATCTGAACAAGTGCCGCGAAAATCCGGAACATAGTCTTAAACAGATTAACAACGCCAAGAGACCCAGCAGAAACCCATGATGCCAGAAAGAAGAAAATTGCGGCACTTATAAGGATCACATACAGGATGCCAACAAAGTATCCACCATTCAGCTGAGAAAAGTCACTCTGGTGAGGGCTTATAGTTTTTGTATTGAGATATAGATCAGCCCCATAACCAAGGCCAGTAATTAATACAGCTATGTGGTGTACGGAGCGCCAATTAATCAGTGCTATTGTGAGTGTAAGCAAAGTGAAAAGCGGGAAGAAGTAAGGAGCAAGTGAAATGAAGGCATTATAGGGAGCAGTCTCTTTTGTGTATTCATACTCAAAAAATCCATCGTCCTGCCCCACTTTAAGTTTTTTTGGCTTGTTGCCAAGAAGGCCAGAGAGAACTTTGTGATTAAGTTCATGAAGGAAAACAGCCAGACGCCCTGTAATTAGGATTGAACTACTCACATAGCCAAGGGCACCTCCCAAAACAAAATAGGTCCAATTTCTAAGGAGATGATCCCCTGAGAAAATTGTAGGAACAAGCAACAGGAGAAGTCCGTTTAAAATCAAAAGAAAGAAGAGGGAAAGGAAAAATACGAGACCACCCACTTTCTCTTGAGGCTTTTCTTTCTTTCCCATAGTTAAAGACTAAGTATAAACAAATACAAGCAAAGAATAGCTTATATCTATTAAGAAGGAAAAGGGGAGTATGTTGGTGTGAGTAAATGAAAGAATGAGAGACATATCCCACTCCGCAGGCCTTTCCTACAAAGCAGCCGCAGGCGTGGAAGAAGAAAGAAGGATCTTGACAACTCTCGTCCGCTAGGGCTCCCAGTATCAGCTTACGGCTGAGCAGCGAAGTGTTTCGGGATAGACGCGTAGCACCCTCACTGCGACATAAAAAGCGCCTTAGCAATCTCCAAATTGCTTATCTTATATTTACCTTTTGCGATTCGATTCTTTAATGAGAGGACTTTTTTATGCCTTAGCGAATTTAACTGCTTTGCGAATTTTTTGGAGGTCTTCTGTGGATCCATCATATGTACAGCTACCATTAGTCATAAGAGCTTCTGACGTCCATTCCAAAGCGTCTTGGGGGTGTTAGTAAGTCTCAGGAATCCATTTGAGACCAGGAAAGTCTGCTATGCATGGGAGATCGTCAAAAAAAATAGAAAGCTTTATATCTGGAGGCTCTTTTACTATTTTTCGCTCAACGCACGAAGTCCAGATAGAGTACGACCCTGACAAAGGACAGTGAAAGAACTTGAACTAGAAGAAATCAAATCAAACTTATGACTTAGTTCAAGTTCAGCAATGGCCCGCTCCACGCTCTTCCCACAGGCCACCTTGTAACCTGTTGAGGCAGATACAGCCTCAACAATGCTTTGGCTTCCCTTGGAGAATTCTTCAGTTTCTGAAGCTCCCGCACTACCGTACCAAAACGTACTGTCAGAGTATTTTATGACTTCCTGAAACAGCGCTATACTTGCTGGGCCAATGTCGAGTGCCATTGTATCTGCTGGAATTTCAAGTGACGGCACTGGCCTCGCAAAGGCAGCTGCACCAAGAGAGGGTGCAACTATGAAGTCAACAGGAAGATACACCTTGCAATCTCTCCTTGCTAAGATGCCCAACAGTTCAAGCGCCCTGCCAATTAGGTCTTTTTCGAATACAGATCTACCTACCTGTAGACCCTGTGCTGCAAGAAATGTATTGGCAAGGCCACCGGTAATGATCATTTTGTCCGCCCTTTGGGCCAAGCTAAACATGAGATCAATTTTACTTGAAAATTTTAGGCCTCCAAATATGCATAATAAGGGCCTTTTGGTTTTAAATATCAGCGCCTCGAATGCTTTATATTCATTTTCTATATTAAGCCCTGCAGCTTTCACCTGGAAAAGAGACGGCAGATTCTGCATTGAAGCGTAGGGCATTGCAGATGATTCAAAGGCATCATTTACGAAAATCTCTCCAAATTGTGACAAGTATACGGCAAAAGAGGGGTCATTACTTTCCTCACCTGGGAACATGAAGAGATTTTCTAACATCGCAACCTGACCAGGTTTAATTGTCTTAATGGCTTGGTCGTTGTCAGGATTGCCAAGATTAGGGAAGAAAGAAATGTCAGATCCCAACAAACTAGAAAAAGATCTGATAGATTGGGCCAAGGATAAAGGGTTGTCAGCAACTTTTGCTCTTGAATGAGGCAAAATCACAACGGATGCCCCGTCTTTTAGCAGCTGAGATACTGAACTGAAGGACTGCTTTAACCTTTGAGCCTCATAAGAATCTTTGCCTAAGTTTCCTATGCTTGGTATGTCGAGAGCAATAAGAACCCTCTTTCCCTTAACGTCTATGTCACTGAGATATTTTAATCTTTCCATTTTCACATCACTGAGAAATAGTAGTGTATAAGATTTGCAGTATTGTGCAAGGGACTTTGTGGTCTTTATCATTCTTCGATAAATTAATAATGAGCATATTTGCAAGTGATGTCTTTGTGGTATTATTCTTGATACTTGTCCTTGGCTTTGCGCTTGGGCGGTACAAAGTTAAGGGCGTATCTCTGGGCACGGCTGGTGTTCTATTTAGTGCATTGATCTTTGGTCACTTCGGATTCCATATTCCCAAAGAAATAATGGAAATGGGTCTTCTTCTCTTCGTCTATGCAGTTGGCCTGCAGGCAGGGCCACACTTCTTTAGGAATTTCAGAAGAGTCGGTATGCATTTCTTTGTCGTAATCTTGGTGAGCATTATTTCAGGAACTATTGCAGCTATTCTTGTAGGTTGGTACCTCAATTTAAGAGCGGATCTTACGGTGGGTATTCTTACAGGTGCTTTGACCAATACACCTGCTTTGGCATCGGCTATCGATGTTGTGACACGGCAAGGTTTAGGTCAAGGAAGTATGGTATCAGTCGGATATGGTATCGCCTATCCATTTAGCATGCTTGGAGTTGTGCTTCTGATGCAATGGCTTCCAAGACTTCTGGCCAAGGATCTGCCTTCTGAAGAGGCAAAATGGAAGGCCGAATCGTTACAAGAATACCCCAGTCTCATGGCCAAGCAGTTTCTTATTACAAATTCAAATTGTGATGGAAAAACAATTCGCGAATTAAACCCTGGACGTATGTGCGATGCAAATATTTCAAGGCTTCGTCGGGGAAACGATATTTTTACGGTGAAGCCAGAGACCGTGTTAAAGTGTGGTGACATAGTCCGGGCTGTTGGCTCATTAAAAGAGCTGGATCTATTGAGGGTGCTTTTTGGAGAGGAAACGGATATTTCGATGGATCTTAATCAGAACATTGTGAGTGTGGATATTGAAGTTAGTGATGATTCTATCAGTCTAAAAACTCTAGGAGAACTTCATGTTTTGGAGAAATATGGAGTAATAATAACAAGACTTAGGAGAGGAGATGTTGAGTTTTCGCCAAATGGGAATACGGTTTTATTGTTGGGAGATCAGCTTCGTATTGTTGGGGAACGTTCGGCTGTTGATGATTTTATCAACTTAATTGGAAGAGATGAAAGCCGATTGGATGAGACTACAATGTTGCCCTTTTTGCTTGGGCTTCTTTTGGGAGTTGCAGCAGGAAATATACCATTTCCTCTGCCTGGTGGTATGTCGATTCGATTAGGTGGGGCAGGGGGAGTTTTTCTTGTTAGTTTGGGGCTAAGCCATTATGGATCTGTTGGACGCTTTGGTTTCTTTGTGCCACAAGCTGCCAAAAACTTTTCGAGAGAATTTGGCTTAATGCTTTTTCTTGCAGGAGCTGGAACCATAGCAGGAGCCCAATTCTTCGAAGTTCTCATGGAGCAGGGTATTGCCTTGTTTATCGGTGGTGCCTTTGTTACT
>JAAZON010000231.1 GCA_012797725.1 SAR324 cluster bacterium
AAGCATGTGGGCGCTTTCGGTCTTAAAACACCTAACAAATCCAGGGACATCATTTGGGTTATCCACTACTATGAGAAGATGAACATGGGTGGCTTCTACTAAAAATCCACTTATAGTTACTGGGTGTAGGAACTGAGCCCTTGCAAGGCAACTCTTTATGATTGCCTCACATAGAGGGTTGCAAAGAAGCAAAAGCCCCTCCTCTATACTAAAAGTGATAAATAGCACGCTCTCATGAGGGTGATATTTCATTTTCTTTATGCGTTTTGTTTGCTTTACATTCATAACCTCTGGTAATCGATGAATTCTGCAAAAAGTTGCCTGCTTTCATCAAAAAAAAGAAAAGTAGTTGCTATGTAGGCAGAAGATAAAAGAAAGGACAAGCTCCTAACCAGGGAGGTGAAAGGACCTCCCTGGTTAAATAAATGACAGGAGCCAAAACATGAAAGAATCAATAGCAATAAATGAAACAAAGGGCAAAGTATTTGTTGGTCTAGATGTTCACCTGCTGACATATGCAAAACAGTACCTGGGGTACAGAGCTCAAAAATCAATATCTTTTGTTTTGAAAAATGGGCAACGGGGAGATTTCCATGCTGATTTGGTTCTTTACTACTGCGAGCCAAATTATGAATGGAGCCCACTGAATCAGGTGAGAGCTAAACTAAAGGAAGCGCTGCGATCGGCACGCATATCGGTTCGAGTCATTGCAGAACTACTTAACACCTCTCCATCTCAGGTGCTCAGGCTACTGGAAGAAAAAAGAACCCCTGTTCAGTTGCAGCAAATTGCACGTATTGCAACAATTGTCGGATATTCTCTGAAAGTGGAACTGAAGGAAAAGGTAGCTTAAGAGTTCTTAACCAGAAGATTGCATGAAATAAAAACCCAGCCTCATAATATTTAGCTTTACAAGTGATTGTGAGCAGGCCCTCGAAGGCGTTAGAATCTTCAATATTATATAGGCGTTCTATAGCGGGAGCTGCTTTGGCACGTCCAAAACGAGAGGAGAGGAAGGTTCTAATTTCTCCTAACTATCACTCTTGCGTCGAATCACCCAGGTCTTATCGAGTTGTATGCAAGAAATGTTTTTCAGATCCTGCTCGTTAATTTGATCGGGTTCAGGGCATCCGGGTCTTGCCATTGTAATCTGAAAGTATTGGGAGCCGAGTCGATCCTTTGGTACTTTGATTGCTGATGCGCGATCCAGCAAGTAACTGATCCTGTATTGCACCCCAGGAGGGGCTTGCACAAAAGCATCTTTAGGGAGCCATTTTTCTAGAAGGCGTATATTGCTTGTTATGCTTTGTAGCGGCATTCCGGGGCCAAGACGTCTTGGCTTGTCCGATAAGCACAGTTTTGAAATAAACAACATCGAGAACAAAAGAAGAATAAGTCTTTCAGGACCAAATCTTGAATTTGCTTTTTGAGTCTCACTAATAAGAAGGGACATGAAAATAAAGAAGACGCTAATCGATGAAAGCATAAAGCGAAAGGAGAACATTTCCTTATCACTCCATATGGGAAGAGTCAGTGCAATAAACAGAACGCAAAGAGGAAGCAATCTCCAGATTTTGCTTCTGATTAGAATAATGAGAGCAAAAAGTGTAATGATATAGAAACTCCAATATTCGGCCCATTCAACTTTGCTTATATAATTCCCTGCTACAGCGAATTCCCATTCAAAGCCACGTCCAAGTTCAAGTTGAGCAAGAATATTTTTAGGCCTCCTAATAAGCTCTGAAATTAATCCAATAGCAGCAAAGAGACCAACGATTTTGCCTAATGGCATTTTTTCTACAAAGAAAAATAGGAATACAGCTAATCCAGCGGAAAACAGGTGAAAGACGCTCCCCAGCAAGACTATGAAAAGCCCGGCAACTGCAAGAGCCATTTTTTTTGGATTCAGCTTCCAAATTGCAAATCCAAGAACCACAAGACTAATTCCAAGAGCCTGTCTCGCATAGCCATAATGGAAATAAAAAAATGCGTCAGAAATAAAGATTGCGCCACAAAGAAAGATGCCAAGCAAGGGTCTCTTGAAGGCTACGATCCATATTCCAATTGCAAATATAATTGTGGAAAACAGAGGAAGAAATCTAACGATTGTTTCAGCACTTAGGTTGAGCCATTTGCCTGCTAAAGAGAGGGAAAAGAAGAAAGGAGAATGTTTAACATAATATCCGCTTCCGTGTAAGATTCGATATTGGATCTCTTTAAGGTAGAAGAATCCGTTGTAGTCTGCCGGATAACCCAATGTGTCGATAAAAAGTAACCTTAGGTATAGTTGTAACAGTATCAGGGTTAGTAGAATAAGTACTATTGTGACTTTTATTAATTTCTCGCTGGAAACTAAGCTTTGCTTAATATATTTGATAAGGTGTTCTGGATGATTGAAATCTGGCATTGTGTTTAACTGATTTATCTTGATTGAGAGCCGCGATCCTATGTAAATGCACTAAATTGTCTAAGAATCAGCGCCTACTAAGGCAAAGTATTCCATGAAACTACATACCGAAATCTAAGCGGTATCAAAGTCAATGGACAAGTGGGTTTTTTGGCGATTTGTCTATGAACTTCTCTTATAAACCTAACTATTCTCATCCATTTTTAACAAAAACTAATGAGACTGGGTTTAGTCTTCTCAGAAGCGGTACTGCTTGCCTATAATGAAGGAGAATCGACCAAAGAAGGATTTCAAAGTTGCTAAAGAAGGTTCGGTATAACTTGTTTTCGTTAATAAGAAAAAATAGTTCTTTAGCAATCCTGGCGCTTTTTATAATCGGCCTTCTCCTCTCGATTACTCAGATAATAGTTCGTCTCCCATTCCCTGTTGTGACGGCATTTAGGATATTAAACCCAAGGCTTGTTGCTGGCCTCCAGTACCAGGGTGATTTACCACAACCAGATGACATCTTTTTTTACATTAATATAGTTTTTCTAGTGTTCTTTGTTCTTTGGTTTGCATTACTTCGCTTTAAAATGAGCGAAATGTTTACGGGAGCACTTTTTCTCTCTTCTTTCTTGTTGTCATTTCTAGATAACGAAGTGCCATCCTTGCTCTGTCATGCCTCAGTTTTTTTTATAAGTATTTCATTAATGAAAGCTAAGTGTATTAAACCCTTAGCCTCATCATCTAGTGCAGCTCTCATCTTTTTATTTCTTGTTGGCCTAGTACAAATGATGATTGAAGGGGTCAAAATCTCTCAATCGCTGGGACTCTTCAGGTCTTTTCCCGGATATG
>JAAZON010000232.1 GCA_012797725.1 SAR324 cluster bacterium
GGGGGGCATGGCAGGCGAGCTTGCCTGCTACCAAGCTCGCGGTGATGTCCTTCACAACACCCTCTGGCCTATTGAACAGTGACGCAATAAGAAAGCAAATCCTCAGGACTTCTCAAAAAATACTTCGGCTGCACCAATGCTTCATAGGAATCAAACAATCCCCAAAGCGCCAAAGCAGTATCAACCCTTGCCCTAGTTCCAGCCTCGATATCAAATTCACTGTCACCCACAAATAATACTTCAGAGGGATCTTGTACCCCAAGAAGGGACATAGCATATTCAACCGGCTCGGGGTGAGGCTTGTGATGGGTGGTGCTTTCCACTGTCACGCATACTGGAAACATCGATTCAAGTCCCAACCTTTTCAAGAAATCTTTAGTACTTGAGCCACTCCTTGATGTGACTACCCCACATTTTTTTCTTGATGCTATTATCACTTGTAGAACTTCAGAAATTCCTGGAAACAAAGTTACGGTGTCGGCTAAATTATCTCTCTGATAAACATGGAAATCCTGAATAATCTCTTGAATCTTCTCACTTTTGCTTCCACTGAAATATTTTTCCATGATTGTTCGAAGAGGTATCCCGACCTGATTATCAATCTCTTCTTTGCTTACAGACCGACCTAAGTATTTTCCAAGGACATAATCGAAGGAAAGATAAATCATGTCTTTGGTATCAATCAATGTTCCATCGAGATCGAAAAGAAAATATTTATATCCCTTAACCATGAAACTTCTATTCGTAATCACCTGGAACGAAGGTCTCAAATTCATGCCAATCGATCTTCCCACTGCCTTTGTCTTTGATTGCATATCGGCGAAGATTGATGTCGTCGCTTCCAACTATTAGAATGTTCTCTGGCACAATGACTTCAGCAACTCGCACACCAAGTGCTATGCGTACCCCCTTTCGTAAATAACAATCTCGAACAACAACGCCACATGACAAATGTACATTATTCTCCATGATGACAGGCCCTAAGACCTGAGAACCATTTCCAAAATAAGCATCATCTCCAACCCTTGGATGACGACGCTGAGTCTTCGAGCGCTCTTTAGAAGCACCTAGTGTAACCCCATGATAAATGAAGGCTCGCTTTCCAAGCTCGGCTGTTGCTCCAATAACGGTGCCATGCCCGTGATCTATTGCAAAAGGCACTCCAATTTTAGCGGAAGGGTGAATCTCTACGTTGGTATCTTTCTGCACATATTTAGCAATTACCTCAATATCGTATAAGAGTTGAGGGTTCTCAGATAAAATTTGGTCAAAAATCCTGTGTGCTGTAATAGCCGCCATTCCACGGCGCACACTTAATATCTGCATTTCTGTATAATTGGCAGATGCAGGGTCTAGTGTTCTAAAAAAGTTTAGATCCTGAGAAACGGTTTCTCTTATTTTCCTTGCTTGTTCCTCGCCAAAGTACTTGCGAAGAAAAGCCAAAAGATAGTCTTCAGTTGCCTCTCCTCCTTCAATACCAAGAGCTCTCACTAGGTCTTTTTCGAAAGCCACTTTAGAGAAGTTTTCCATACCCTTTATCCTACAAAAAAAGGCGCTCATCCGAAACCAGAGAAGCGCCTTTTGCTTCAGATACTACCAGAATTAACTGATAGACAGTAGATGAAGCCTTAACCTACGGTTGGAGTCAGAGTTGGTGTTGGGGTTGGAACCGGATTCGCAGCATTCTTGCAGGTCTGGTTGCATTCCCTAGCTGCAGTAGTACATGCCTTCAGCGCAGTCTGAGCAGCTTCATTAAGTTTAAATTGGCTTTGACAATTCAAAGTTGCTGAAAAAGCTGCTACGCGAGCTTCATTTTGACACGCAAACAATTGCGCAGGATCAGTCATGGTGCATTTACCCAGTTCCTCGTTAAGGGTCTTTGCAACACCATCCAAACACTCGGTCAAGGACTTCTTTGCTTCCGCTACACAAGCGTCCCTTGTGGTATAGCACGCTTCTAGACATTGCTTCTTTGCAAGATTTTGAGCATTGCAAATCTTTTGATCTTCTTGAAAAGAACCCTGGCATGCTCGTATGCAAGAATTTCTTGAGCTATTAGCTGTTCTCTTGCATGCGGTACGATTGAAGGTATTTCCTTTACCGCCCTTACCACCGCCATTGCCGCCAGGCGCCGCAAAGGCTTCATTTAAGGAAATGCCAAGAAAGGCTATTAGCAAAATCAACGCTATTTTCTTCATAGTTTTTTCTCCTGGGGATTCTAGAATTAAGAAAGTAAAAAGCCGGGATACTTTTAGTGCAGTTGCAATCTTAACCGACCCTAAATCAATTTGTCCACTTAAAAGGTTCTTGCTAAGGGCCTTGATTACCCACAACATCCTGATAATACTAAGATA
>JAAZON010000233.1 GCA_012797725.1 SAR324 cluster bacterium
AATCTGTACTTTAGTATTAAAGATGACAACTACTGCCCACAAAAAGACAATCTACATCAATAAAGACAAGAGAGTTCATAGTGAACTCTTTGATGAGGTTCGACTTACTAAAGGTCTTTCCAGATTTAAATTAGCTATAGACGTTGAGCTCTCTCCCCAAACAGTCAGGCGGGTTTTAGTTATTGGTGGCGACCCGCGTCCTTCGACTGTTAAAAAGGTTGGCGATTACTTAGGCATTCCAGCCGAAAAGTGGTACATCGACAGAGAACCACTGGATACAACTGATATTCCTGAAACGAATGAAGCATAGCAAAAAAGTAATGCCTATGAAAAGTTGCACGAAAACCAAACATGAGCAAAGTAGCAAGACTCAACTATACAACTATAAATCACGATGCCAGGGTGAGACTTGGCTTAACTATTAACGAATACTGTGTGATTGACCTAATTCATAACCTAGCTACTAATCCCAAGAACACCCAGATGGGTTGGTGCTACGCAAGGAAAGAAACCCTTGCAGGATACCTAGACCTCGGTCGTGCAACAGTTTTCAGAGCTATAAACAAGGGCTTGTCTCTTGGGCTCCTGGAAAAACACCCTGATCAGCCTGCACTTATAAAAGCGACTTCTAATTGGTTCGATGAGGTCATGATTAAGTTCGAGTCTCAAAATGAGACTGCCAGTATCAAATCGGGATACGACTCGTATCAAATTGAGACTCCACCGCGTCTCAAAATGAGAGCAAACAAAGATATAGACAATGAAAAAGACAATAGTACTGTGGGTCATAAAAATTCGGGAAACGGAATAGCTTCAATTGGAGAAATAGTCGCTCATCGCCAACCAGTTAAGAGCAAGAACAACGGAATCATATACGAATGGCAAGTCGATGCAATCAGGATATGGAGCGAGCTTGGAATGATGGGTCAACCGACCCGTCAATTTTTCAGCCATGTTAAGAAAGCATTTCTAAGCAATCAAGAGGGCCGACTGGCAGCAGCTCTTTCCTACTGCAAGGATGCTGTCGGAGTCCACAACAAAGAGCAACTATTTTATTGGCACTGCGCCAGCAATGAAGTATGAGAAAACTAATAACAATAATACTAGCGGCCCTGCTCCTGATAACCCTAATAGGGTTTTTCAAAGGTGGCGGAGATAATGAGCAAGAAGAACTTATCTCGCCTGTTCCAACACCCACAGATATTCCAAAGCCTGATAAGCATAATCCGAATCAGGAGTATTTCACTTACAAAACAGATGCCATCAAAGAACTCCTCGGACAGTTTGAAAGTCCGCTAGTGGATAAAAGCGACACATTTGTTATTTGTGCGGATGAGAACAACATTTCCCCTTACCTCCTGGTTGGAATAAGCAAAGTTGAAAGCACCTTTGGTAAGAAGGCCTGTGACGGAAATCCATTTGGCTGGAGTAGTTGCCGCAATCACTTCTCAACATTTGAGTCGGCGTGCCAAGCGGTATCAAAAGGAATTGCAACATTACCTTATTACGAGGAATACAGAGGCTCGGGAAAAACAAAAGATCTTGGCGAAACATACTGCCCTTCTTCAAGCGGTTGCAATACAGAACACTGGATAGACACAGTTGATTCAGTAGTTACAGATTTAGAAGAACGTGAGTTGGTTTTTGCTTTGAACGAATTAGCAACTCTCACGCCTCAAAAGAAATCAGCCCAAGAACTAGAAATAAACACTGAAGTCTTAAAGTCGCATGCTCAAAAAGCCACTGGCACGACACTCGAAGTAATAGAAATTCTTATAAGAGCAAATGAAAGAGCTCTGCAACAAACACAACATGAATCATGAAATTTATAGATTTATTTGCCGGCATTGGAGGATTCAGATATGGGCTACAGAAAGTGGCAACTGAATCCGATTGTGGCTCCGACAGTGAGAGCGGAGCATCACAACACGGCCAGCGTGCATTTTATTGCGTCTGGTCCAACGAATGGGACAAATATGCAAGCCAGATATACAAAAAACACTATGGAGAATGTGACACCAGAGACATCAGAACAGTCGACACAAGCGAGATCCCAGACCACGATCTCCTCTGTGCTGGCTTTCCTTGTCAATCATTTAGCATCGCAGGAAAAAGATTGGGATTTGAGGACACCAGAGGGACTATGTTTTTTGAAATCGCTCGGGTTATCAGAGACAAAAGACCCCGATATTTTCTCCTTGAAAATGTTAAGGGGTTACTTAGTCATGACGAAGGAAAAACTTTCCAGACAATACTTGGGGTTCTCTCC
>JAAZON010000234.1 GCA_012797725.1 SAR324 cluster bacterium
CAATTGGTTTGGCGAAATCTTCATCATCTTTGAGAGGAGGCATCTCTACAACAACGTCTGGCTTCACCCCTTCCAACTGAATTGACTCTCCACTTTTTGTATAATAAAGCTGAGTTGTCAGCGTCAAAGCCCCGCCATTTTTGAGGGGAATTACTGTCTGCACGGAGCCTTTTCCAAAGGTCTGAGTGCCAACAATAACTGCACGACCATGATCCTTAAGGGCTGCTGCCACAATCTCTGCAGCTGATGCTGACCCTCCATTTACTATTGCTACAATAGGATAATCAGGTTCAGTTCCTCGTTCATGCGCGTAATACTTTTGTTTTTGTGATTCTATACGTCCGTCTGTATAAACGATAATTCCCTCTTTCAAAAAAAGATCACTAACGGAAACTGCTTGATTCAATAATCCTCCCGGATTGTTCCTCAAGTCCAGAATCAGACCCTTGAGATCCCCTGAAGAAGTTTGTTCCTTGAGAAATTTAAGCGCCTTCTTGAGATCGTCTCCAGTTTTCTCCATAAACTGAGTAAGTCGAACATAACCATAGTCACCATCTAGCACTCTCTTGAAGACACTCTCTACTACAATATTGTCTCTCTTAATCGTATATTCCAATAAACCCTTTGATCCTTGCCTTTGCACTGCAATTGTAACTGTAGTTCCTTTCGGTCCTCTAAGCTTTCTCACTGCATCTACCAGAGTTAAGTCTCGTGTAAACTTGTCGTCAATTTTGATTATTAGATCTCCTGGTTTTACACCGGCAAGCTCTGCTGGAGATCCCGCCATTGGGGCTACGACAATAAGCATTCCCTCACGAATGGTAATCTCAATACCAAGACCTCCGAATTCTCCTGTGGTTTGCACTTGTAGTTCCTTATAGAATTCAGGATCGAGGTATCCACTATGAGGATCGAGATTTGAGAGCATTCCTTTGATTGCGCCTTCAACCAGCTTTTTAGGATCTACTTGCTGAACATAATCGCGCTGGACAATAGCAAGGACATCTGTGAACAATTTCAATTCGTCAAAAAGAGAACTATCATTTTTTTCTCGCGCAACGACATCCGGGAGGGCTCTGCCAAGAAGAGTAATGATAAGGAGAGATGCAAACAGGACATAGCCAAGTTTTCTCAAGGTAGATGCTAGTCCAATTTTCTCCACTGTCTTCTCGCAACTAATAATCAGTGAAATTGTTGAAGCGCTCTCTTTACGTTGACTTTCGGATAAAGCCCCTCTTTTGGCCTCTTTCGAGGTCGCGTCGAACATTGAAAATTCCTCAAAATATGCTGTGTTATGGATAAGATAGCAGGAAAAGGGCTTCAGTTTCAAGATTTGAAAGGTTTCAAATCAAAAAACTCACATTTTTTAATCTTAGTAATAAGCATGCTTCGCTTTTTGTCTTTAGGGCTTTTTTCCAATCTTCCGCCTATCTCGACTTGAGATAAGTGATAGGATTTTGGACTTTGCTGCCCTTTCTTAATTCGAGATAAGCACTCAAAGGCTTATCTGCATTCTTTCTCGAACAATCTGCAATAGCTGCTCCCGCCTCCAGCACTTCATCTTGCTTCACAAGGATATTGCTTAAATTCCCATAAAGACTATACGAACGCTTACCGTGATCAAGAATAAGTACCTGTCCATAAGCAGCCAAGTTCCCAATAAAGGCGACCTTGGCAGGTCCTATCGCTCTTAGCTTTTCGCCTTCGAGACATTGAATCTCAATACCATTAGAAAAGACAAAATCTTGAAAACTTTCTTTGCTCTTGCTTCCAAAAGCTCTCAAAAGCTTCCCTTGGCTAGGCCATTCCAAGTTTCCTTTAAGAGAGTCAAAACCCCTACCCTCAAGATAAGGGCTTGAAAATGAGAGAGAACTTTGAGATTTCTTCCGTTTTTTCTTCTCTTTTGCTCCTTCAACAAGCATAGAACGCAGAACTATTTCCAGACGAAGAGATTCTGCCTTTAGCGACGTCAAAAGACGTTCTACTTCACCTTGTTGTTTCTTAATTTCTTCAGATAATCTTTCCTGATCCCGCAATTTCAAATCGAGTTGTCTTCGCTCTAACTGCAAAGCATTAAAAATCTTTTCTTTTTCATGAGAAATACTCTTTAGTTCTTTCTGTTTGTTTGCATAAAGAGTACGCAAGATTGACAGTTCATTCATATGAGCCAAATCAGCTTCTCGAACCTTTTTTAGATATAATGAGTCTCTAAAGAAAGTTGGCGCTTTTGCCAACAACAGTAATTGTAGTGCGCTATCTTTATGCCTCCACATATACATAGACTTCATACGCGTTAATGAGACATCCTCCAATGATGACAAACGTTCTTGTATGGTCTGGCTCATGACAAAGTTTTGTGTCTCTTGTTCACGGAGACTTGCAAGTTCATCTATCATCGAAGATTCTTTTAACTCTGCTGTTTCAATTTGCGCTCGAAGTCTGGAGAGTTTCTTCTCAAGTTGATCTTGTTGATTTACAAGGTTTGAAAGATTCTCCGTTTCTATACGCACACGCTCAGAGATCTCATTCAAGCGTTTTTCGTCAAGATCCTCCGCCAAAATGTCATGGGGGATAAAAATAAAGGAACCGGCAACAAAAAGGATCAGCTTTGCACCCAAATTTCGCCAACACATCATAGCTCTCTTTGTTCGCGAATAAACGCTCGTGCTGCAAAAAAACTGCTTAAAAGAGCGATTCCTGCTCCGCACATTAACACAAGTAAAGTACCCAATATAGAAAGGTTATGGATTTGAGGAATTATTGTCTTAAATTCTCCAACATGCTCAAGGAGTTTTGGGAGCAATTCAACACACATTAGAAGAATACTTAACGATAGTAACGCCGACAACAATCCTTTAATAAAACCCTCTACTACATAAGGCAGAATAATTGCGGCATCGGTAGATCCTAAAAGCTTATGTACCCTCAGTTCCTCACGATGTGAGTATAATGCAAGCCTTATAGTATTCCACATAATAAAAGCCGTCATAATCAGCATTAACACACCGCCCATAAGAGCTGCTGCCCTAAAACTCGAGAGCAAACCACTCATTCGATCAAGCAGGCTCTCATTGTAATGCATCTGTTCGACAATGGTTTTATTCCTTAACTGATGTGTTAATTTATTTAGCTGTTCTGCCTCAAGTTTCCCCTCCTTGAAATGAAGTTCAAATGAAGCAGGAAGCGGGTTTTGTGCTTCAATTCCATCCAAAACTCCTTTGTTTGCACCAAGGCTTTTCCGAAATGCTTCTAAGGCATCATTCTTTGACAAATAGATAATGCTCTTAACCTCTTCAAGTCTCTGCAACTCACTTTGAAGTGCTTCAACCTCACCCTCTGGAGAGGCATTTTTCAAATAAATACTCAGAGTGATTTCTGATTGAGTTTTAATTAAGGCATGTTCAATATGTTCAACAAAAATCAAAAATATAGAAAAGAGAAACAATGCTGTAGTTAATGTCAAAATACTCAGCATAGCTGTAAGGGGCTCGCGAGTTATTGACTTAACAACACCCACTAGCAAATTACCAGAAGCGGCTATAAACGATGACTTCTCAAGATTATCACTCTCAGACCAAACCTCCAATAACTTTGGATAAGCAGTTGAGGTTTCTTCCATTTCGTCATTGTAGATATGCTCTTGATCTTTCATGACTCAAAATCCTTGGCACCCTCAAAATCCCCAATAACTTGCCCCCTATCCAAAACAATGGTGCGCATCCCAAGTTCTTCTATAATTGCAAGATTGTGACTTGCAACAACAACAGTAACACCAGCCTTATTTGCCTCTAGCAACAGCTCGAAAACTACTTTAGTCATATGC
>JAAZON010000021.1 GCA_012797725.1 SAR324 cluster bacterium
CAGAAGCTCTCTCCCATTGGGCTTGTTTTGTCGGTTCTGCTTCTTGTCCTTCCTCTTGTGCCTGGAATGGGCGATAGAGCAGGAGGTGCTACCAGATGGGTAAATTTAGGAATATTGCGTTTCCAACCTGGCGAGTTCGTTAAGTTATCTTTTGTTGTTTTTCTTGCAGGATACTTCTTCCGACATGAGGAAAAAATCCCTGGCTTCTTATGGGGGATGTTCAAGCCTCTCTTTTTTGCTGCCATTGTGGCTCTTCTTTATTTGCTTCAGCCGGACTTTGGAAGTGCGGCCGTATTGATGGTAGTGACGCTTGCAATGGCCTTGGCTGCGGGTGTAAGGCTAAGATACATAATGATTTGTGGGGTGTTGAGTTTATTTGCGCTTGGGGCCCTGATATTTATATCGCCCTATAGAATGGCGAGAGTCACAAGTTTCCTCTCTCCGTGGGAGGACCCTTCTGGAAAAGGTTATCAACTTATTCAAAGTCTGATTGCTGTTGGATCGGGACAGTGGACCGGCGTGGGTTTGGGATCTAGTCAACAAAAACTTTTCTTTCTTCCTGCTGCACATACGGACTTTATATTCTCTGTGATCGGAGAGGAGCTTGGGTTTGTGGGTAGTACTGTACTGATATTGGCATTTCTTTATTTCCTCTATCGCGGTTTAAAGCTTGCTGGAAGCGTGGCAGGAGATACATTCTCATATACTCTTGCAGTTGGGCTTACTTCTTTAATAGCTCTTCCTGCGCTGTTGAATGTTGGGGTGGCTATTGGAGTGCTGCCTACCAAAGGAATGGTGCTTCCATTGGTTGGTTATGGAGGGTCGAGTCTGCTTGTTTGTCTGATGGCGGTAGGAATTTTACTTGCAATTTGGCGAGACAATCTTAGGGGACTTAGGTGAAAGACGAGAAAAGGGTGCTTATAGCAGCTAGCGGATCTGGTGGACATCTTTTCCCAGCTCAGTTCGTGGCAAAAGCACTTCGAAGGCAATTCCCAGATGTCTCAATCGCATTCGTTGGTTCGGGAAGACCTCTGGAGGAAAAGCTGATTGATAATGAAGGTTTTAAGCGCATTGTTCTTCCACTAGAAGCTTTAAGAAAAAGAAATCCGTTTACATTTCCATTTGATCTTTTGAGGGCTTTTTTTGCCACATGGAAACTTTTTTCTGAGTTCAAGCCGGACATAATAATTGGAGTGGGAGGTTATGTTTCTTTCTTCCCTGTATTGATTGCAAGACTTAAAAGTATTCCTTCAATAATCCATGAGGCTGAAATATTTGCTGGCAAGGCAAATAGAATTTTAGCTTTTTTTGCTACAAAAATTACTCTTGCATTTGAAGAAACAAGAATTCCTTGTCGAGCCAAAGCAGTTCATACAGGGCATCCATTGAGAGAGGAACTCTGCGATTTTCCCATGCCTAAGCCTTTAACATCGAGAGGTGCTTACAAACTTTTAATAATAGGAGGTTCTCAGGGTGCAAAAGGGCTAGATGAAGCGATGAGCGCATTAGGTTCGTTTTTGAGATCCAAGGGCATGAGGGTTCTGCATCAGTCTAGGCAGGAGAATATAGCGATTCTTGAGAAGAGTTACCTTGAGAGTTCTATTGATTTTCAAGTTGTCTCATTTATTGATGATATGCGCAAAGCATATGATTGGGCTGATATTATTATTAGCCGTTCGGGAGCTGGCGCAGTAATGGAGCTGGGTGTGGTTGGCAAGCCATGCATTCTTGTACCATTTCCGTTCTCTCAGGGTAATCATCAAAAAACAAACGCGATGGTGCTAGTCCGACAAGGGAAAGCCATTTTGTGTGAGGAAGGAGAAAACTTTCCCGAAAGATTAAGGGAAGCTATCTCCAAGCTTCTCGAGCCCAAGTTCTATGAGACAATGCTCCTTGCAAGCTGTGATAAGCGGTCAGTGAATGCTGCAAATGACATAGCAAGACTCGCGATGTCCCTTGCTGAAAATCGTTCTGAATAAATTGATAATTTTGGATATAAAGGACACGCCTGCCGAGACACTCGGAGGTGAATAACTCTGTCCGGGTAGAAAAGTCTCATCTCTCCAAAATTACTCCCCAAGCCCAATTTCCTTTAACTTTTCAAAACCTTGAGGAATTTAAGTAAATCCTGCTTTGAGTGGGTGGGGGTAACTAGCTAGATAACCTTAAGGTTGCTAAGTTTTATTTTTTAGGTTTTCTTGGGGAGCAAGGCTTTGAAAAGGCTAACATTTCTTAAAGCAAATGAATTCCTTCTTAATTGGGTTTAAGGAAGGTTTTCTTTAAGAACTGTGAGGGGCTTTGAGATTTAAGAGAGCTATCAACTTAGGAATAGGCGGGGGGCTTTGCAATAAAGCCAATTCAGAC
>JAAZON010000235.1 GCA_012797725.1 SAR324 cluster bacterium
TCATCCTGGTTAAAAGCTTGAATTGCCTCTTCAAGATGCGCTTCACTAGCATCATTTGGAAGTCTTTTATCAAAACTAACAAAACCAGCTTTTGCGGCTGCCTTCTCTTTATTAGCAACATATGTTTTAGATGCTGGGTTATCACCAACTAGAATAACCCCGAGCCCTGGGCAACGCCCTATCTTAGGCTCCAGCGCCCTTGTTTTTTGAGACAAGTTTTCAACTATCAACTGCGAAAGCGCTTTACCATCAAGAATCCTAGTATCATTCATGACCATATCTCCCACACCAAATCTGCACCTGAAAAGGATCAAGGTCAATGCCAGTGCCTTTTCTCAAGGCCTTTTGGAAGTATAGAAAGTGATACGGTCTAGTCTCAGAATTAGTGAAATCACACTCAAAAATGCATGCTGCGGAATCAGTAAGGCAAAAAAGCAGATTCCACCAAAAGCTGACAGTAGTTAGACTATCTTCCTAAATTACATGTGTCCCTAAGTTCAATAACAAAGTGTAACACTTAAACTAAAGATCCCTAAATAATGACATTCTTTTCGAAAAGCACCCCTCTACTCAATAGTTGAGGGCTTTTGGAAAAGGGTGTTGCACTTCAAATGAACAATCCCTTGAAATAACAACAAATACGCATTGCCGCTTAGACTTGAAATCCAGGGTTGCATTGTAAGGCATATTCTTGGCCAAGCTGGAGCTTAAATCTTCCATATATTCAAACGGATTGGAGGGCTAAGCTTCGTCTCGGCCGAGAAAGTCTTTCTCAATGCAGCAGGGAATGCAGCCTCTCGTCTCCATATCTTAGCCCCTTTTTTGAATAATGACTCAAATTCACTTATAATTTCATTTATGCCAATTCAAAGGGACGATGATAATCTACAACTACCAGATTCAAGTGATGATAGGATAAGGTTACCCCTTACTCCTTCCGGGATTTCTCGCATCCACTGGGTACATGAGATAAAGGACGTCTTTCGATTTAGAATAGGATACGAGCTCCAGGTTTTATTATTTGAACACAAACATTCAACATCCGGCGATCTACCCGCTTTGGGAAGGAGCTTGTTAAGCGACAAACCTTACGAGTTGCTCTGCCAAGAACTGGTGTCCTGTGTGGGAAGAATAGTCCAATCTGAGTCTGAGTCTGTTGCTCAAGTCAGGAGTGAATCCAGTGAACATCGGCTCCCCCCATGGTTCACAGGAGACTGGGTTGAAATTTCGGCAAAGATAAAAAGGCATGGAGAACGACAACTTTTTGATGTTCTTAGCGGCCACATCAAAGAAATGAGAAACTTCGCAAAAGCACATCCTTCAGAGAGCAATATTCTTCAGAACATCTTACATAGTGGAAAGGACAGGGTGGCCCCATTAATTAAGAAATTTATTGACCTGAGTATGGTTGGAAGCTTTCCCATAAATGAGAATACAACGAATCTATTCAGAGGAATGATTGAGGATCAAATTCAGACTTTATATGAGCCTCTTTTTGCAATTAGTGAGAACTGGGAGCGAATTTTCAGTCAGTATAATTTTGGTTTTAAGAGAGAATAGCCTCTCCTAGGAATCTCTGTCCTGCAAAAGCGGCCTAAAAGAGAGAAGTATGGCCAACCTATTGGCGCTAAATCTTCATTTTTTGCGGAATATGCTCCCCCCGGCTTCTACTTTTTTAAACCTAGAAGCCCTTCCTTTAGCTCTTGATCCGGTGGATTTGGGCCTAACCATATTCGAAGAAGTGCCGTGCCAAAACTATCTTGATTAATTTCCTTCGAGAAGCCTTTACTACTCTCAAGCTTTACCGATGTCTCACTCATGCTCAATATCAGGCGCTCTCCCTCTTTTACATCCCCTATCCCTTCTAGCAGTTTTTTCAAAGGAAGTTCCCATTTCTCTCCCCTGTCATTGTTCGCTTTAATTCCATCAAGCCAGGTGCTTATAATCTTTTCTTCTGCGACCTCACGAAGAAAAAGCATTTGAATTTGCTTTGGGTCTATCGTTTCCAGAATTTCATCTGCATTGCTTGATTTCTGCTTAAGGTAGAGTCCTGCTGAATACACTTTTAGTCGAAGGAGAGTCGCTCTACGAATACCTGTTCCGTTTAAGAGAAGCTCATCTCCTCTCTGCTTAATTGACTGTGGAAAATCAACTACAGAATCAGCACGAACAATTGTAATAAAGAAGCCTAAAGTAATAAAAACAGCCGACACTATTTTTCTCATGACTACTCCTTGAACTATTCAACCCCCCATCCCTCTACTTGACCCCAAAGGCTCCTAGTGACCCGCCAATGCTTCATTCAGATCCTTCTCGACTTCGCCAATTGCTTTCAGCCCAAACTTCTCTGAAAGCACGGAAAGAACTTCTGGAGACACAAAAGCCGGGAGGCTCGGTCCAAGCCGCATATTTTTCACTCCAAGATGCAGCAGAGTTAAAAGAATACAGACTGCCTTTTGCTCGTACCATGAGAGCACCAAAGAGAGAGGAAGATCGTTTATCCCACAATTGAAAGCTTCAGCAAGTGCTCCTGCAATTTTTATTGCCGAGTAAGCGTCATTACATTGGCCGCAATCCAACAGCCTTGGGATCCCACCAATGTCACCAAAATTAAATTTATTGAAGCGGTATTTTCCACACGCCAGTGTAAGAATAACACAGTCTTCAGGCACTGCCTGCGCAAAGTCTGTATAATAATCTCGGCCTGGTTTTGCACCATCGCAACCGCCTATCAAGAAGAAATGCTTTATCTTCCCGCTCTTAACAGCTTCTATAACTTTATCGGCTACACCAAGCACCGCATCGTGGCCAAATCCAACCAAAATAGTCTTCTCCGCCTCATCTGACTCAAAGCCCTTCTCTTCAAGCGCCGCATTAATAACGGGACTAAAGTCGTCATCGCTTATGTGAGCCACATCTGGCCAGGCAACGAGACCACTTGTGAATATTCGCTTCTGATAGCTTTCCTTTGGTTTCTGTATGCAATTTGTGGTCATAAGAATGGCACCGGGGAAATCATCAAACTCATTTCTTTGATCTTGCCAGGCGCCACCATAGTTCCCAACTAGATGCTTATATTTCTTCAAACCTGGGTATCCATGCGCAGGAAGCATTTCGCCATGTGTATAGATATTGATACCCTTTCCTTCAGTTTGCTTTAGAAGATTCTCAAGATCTCTAAGATCATGCCCAGATACTAAAATAGCCTTGCCTTTTACTGGGCTTATTAAAACCTTAGTAGGTACTGGACTCCCAAAGGTCTCATTATGAGCTGCATCTAACATCTCCATGACTTGAAGATTAACTTCGCCACACTTTAGATTCATGGTAAGAAGCTCATCGACTGTCGGACTTTCCTGAGTTAAAAAATCCATTGCCTCATGGAAAAACGCATAGACCGTATCTTTCTCTTTTCCCAGCTTATAAGCATGATCTGCATAGGCTGCTGTTCCCTTGAGGCCATAACAAAGAAGTTCTTGGAGACCCGCAACGGTTGCACCAAATTTTGCGATGCGAGTTTCCAGAGAAACTCTCTCACCCTGCTTTATGAGGCCTTGTAGATCTCCTGCGGCCTGCCATTCTGCAGCTCCATTTATGATTTCGGCTTCAATACCTTTAGCCTTGCATGCCCCAAGGTAGCTATCCTTAATTCGATCTCTAACCGATACTCCCTTCTTAATAAACTCAACAATACTTTTCGGATCAAAGTTGACATTGGTTACGGTCGTAAACAGAGCTTCCATTACAAAGACATCTACTACAGGGTCCTTAACTCCAAGTTTTCTTGCACGATGGGCATATTTGCTAATACCCTTGCTCAAATGAACAAGTAAATCTTGAAGAGCAGCTGTATCAGGATCTTTTCCACAGACACCATAGGCAGTACATCCTGTGCTTTTTGCGGTTTGTTCGCATTGATAACAAAACATTCCCATTTCCAATCTCCCATTTTTCGCTTATCAGGCAAATTCGTCCTACGCGCTTATCCTATATCCAGTTCCAACTCCGGGGATTCTCGCATCCTTCTTGTGAAACCACAATTTGCCTGATTTCCTCCCGTGACTTTCAGGGAAATAGTTTTTGGATTGTTATTTAATGGATCTCGCCTTGTTAGTTCGGTGTCTCAGAGTTTATCGCTGCCTTCTGACTCATTTCGGAGCCAACCATACCATGAATCGCCTCTTCGCGACGAACCACGATTGGAGAATTGATTATTAGTGTAGTAACCCCCGTGTCTCTCTTATAGGCAATATCAAAACCGCTTTCATCTATGACAAAATACTTTTGAATTACATCAACCATGTCTTTCCGAAAGCCCGCGAGTCGCTCTGCTGAAAGCCCTGTGCGATCTTGAACAAGTACAAAATGCAGCCGGCTTTTTGCTGATTCCTTACTAATGCCATTTGATTTGAATATCTTTTCTTTAAGAGCCCTAAACACAGCAGCACCTCATTATCAATAATTTTCCTTTACTCTTTCGTTCTAACAGAAAAACAATTTCTGCGAACTACTATTTTTTTTATCTACACGCTTAAGCCAAGCCTTCTTCCCATGCGGGCCCACAACGAAATTCCATTTAATTCAGGCAAATCAAGCTTTTCCCCCATCAGACGAGAGGCAATTCTCATAAAAGCCTGACCAGCTCGCGATTTTGGATTGTGAACTACTGGCTCACCATAGTTGGCGGCAACGATAATATTCTCATCCCGCTCAACTACGCCAATTAACTCAATGCCCAGAATCTCTTGAACATCCTTGATTGAGAGCATGTCACCTCGTCTAACCATCTCCTGATCTATGCGATTCAAAAGCAATCTCGGCTCAATCCCGCGGGATGTGAGCAAGCCTATGACCCGGTCGGCGTCACGAATGGCTGCAACCTCCGGAGTCGTGACTATTATTGCCGAATCAGCACCAGCACATGCATTGCGAAAGCCTTGCTCAATCCCCGCGGGAGAGTCTACTAAAATAAAATGAAATTCACGACGATATTGATCCAGGGCTTTCTTTATTTCCTCTTCTGAGATGACATCTTTATCATCAGTCTGAGAAGCGGGAAGCAAATAAAGGTTATTGGATTTTTTGGATTTGATTATAGCTTGATTAGGCTTGCAGGTTTCTTTCGCAACATCAACAAGATTGAAAACAATCCTGTTCTCAAGTCCAAGAATAACATCAAGATTTCTTAAACCAATATCTGCATCAACCACAAGTGTACGCTGACCCTTAAGTGCGAGCGCCGCTCCCAGGCTGGCTGTAGCTGTCGTTTTTCCCACACCACCCTTTCCGGAGCTTATAACAATAATTTCTCCCAGTTTTTTCTTCCCTGGCACCCCGTTCGTCAAAGTCATAGTCCCCTCACAATCACACAAAAAGCCGCCGTTCTTAAATCACAATCTAAAAACTGCGGTTTTTCCATCCAAAAAAAATCATCAGTCTCGTCTTCTGCTTAAAAAGTTTCTAGCAGAATATGCCTCAACAATTATTATATCTTTATCCACTCTTGCAATTTCAGGCCCTTTCTCTCGCACATCTCCAGATCCACGAGAAATAACAGATCCAATTCTAAGCTGCGTAGGCTGTAAATTCAGCGCAAATATCATTCGTCCGCCTCCGGTCTCATCGTAAGCTCCAGCATGGGCAACACCTCGAAGTGTCCCAAGTACCACAATATCCCCACCAGCTACAAGTTCAGCGCCCGAATTTACATCACCAAACACAATCAAGGAATGTTCTGTCTCCACACGTTGGCCCGAGCGAAGCATGCTGAAAATCATTCGGGCGTTCGGATCGTCCCAAAGATTACCATCGACTGCGCCATGCTTTTGAACGCGCTGAGTCACATCGTTAAGCCCCTCAATTCCACCAAATAAACCCATGACTTCGTTCTGAACAGGGACACTCTTTGAGGATAAGGCTTCCGCGAAGTCAGGGTCGAAAGAATCTTCCGGCATAACGCTTTGCTTTTTAACAACAGTCGGTCTCTTCAAAGTTGATGTCTTAACAGTTATGTTGAAATCGTTCTTGAGAAATTGGCGAATTTCAGTTTCAACATCCTCGCTTGCTTTCTCGCCAACCCATTCTAACGTAACGTCATTTCCAGCCAAAAAACGCTCACGAGAACTAACAAAGTCCTCCACGGCAAGCTTAAGGCTTTCTGCATCAACACGACCATCAATGCGAATCACGAGGCCTTCTGCTGTGCCACGCGCGCCAACTATGCCACCTCGGTCAGACGCAGTATTATCTGTACCGGATACGTCACCATCAAATGTATCCATAGCAAAACTAAACTTTCGAAATAATTATTATTTTTCCTGGGATTGCAGCCGTTACTTTAAGCTACTTATAGCAACAAGCTAAAAGCCAAGTCAATAAAAAACAGTCCCATTTTTCTAAGAAATGCACAAATTTTATCAAATTAATTTAAAGGCTCCTTTAATTGAAGAAGCACTATGGAAAATAGCGCAAAACAAGCAAGTGGGTACCAGAATAAATGATGTTGATATGTAAAAAACAACTCCGAAATAATCAAAGTCAATAGATTCAGGCAGAAAACACTGGCAATCAATGAAAGCTTCAACCACGGGCTGCACAATGAACGAAGGACCATGATTACAATTGATACATGCGCCACAAGAATAACTGATTGATCAAAAGGCCAACTGTAGGGAGCAGAGAAAATCGACAGGGGAAGCAAAAACAGAAATAATTTCTCACGACTAAGTTGTTTCCCGCCAGAACGGAAAATATACAACCCTGACACTCCAAAGAAGAGCATGGGAACAAAAATACGAGGCCATTGCGGCAAGAATCCATAATAATATTCCCAGATCCCTCTTAGAAAGTCTCCAAAGGAACTGGAACGCCAATTTATCGGATTAGGAACTGAAGGCGTATAGCTTAACATGGCCTGCAACCACATGCTGACACTGCCACGAAATAAAAACTCACTTAAAAGTATTAGAACCACTGTCGGTAACAAAAGTCTTGATAAGGATTGAACATTAGGCCTAGGAAAAAGCGGGATGAGTATCGCTAAGAGATAAAAGAGATGGGGCTTAATGCTCATCAGAGCCAGGCCAAAACCTGCTGCAACAAAGCTTTTCCTCTTAAACCCTAAGAACAAGAGGGCTATCCCAAGAGTTAGCAATCCCTCCAGCTGCCCATATTTCAATCCTTGTTGAGCTGGCGAGAAAAAAATCAAAAGCGCTATTGCGAGACATCTCTCATAGATCGAGGACTTGGATGTCATGGCATTAATAGCAACTTGAGTTGAAGCTGCAAGGCAAAAGAAAGATATAATTAACCATAGTGATGCAGCGCTAAAGAATTCTAGCCTCAAAACAGGCGAAAGCAACACAAGCACCCATGGAGGATTCCACATCATTATGACCTTTGATGCTTCTACTCCAACAGAACGCTGGAATGGAAGCAGATTCTCAGGATCATAGGGGTTTAAACCTTCAGATGTGGCTCTATATGCGCTCCAATACTGCACAAAATCCCATGTCCCAATATCTTTGTATCTCTCAGGCCTTCCATCATAGAAGGCCAGACTTGCCATTAGTACAAAAACCAGAACCAGGATGAGTGATCTAATAAAATCATTCTGCACGTTAGTAGCCTTTCACTTTAAGGCAAATCCTACTTTTTATAGCGATTCATAGCAATCATATTGGAGCGTTTTTGCTATTCTGCGCAATTCACCCCGAGCCCTTAGTTCTTGCTGCTGTTGACGCCGGATTGAATCAACCGATATCATAAAAAAATGATAGTTCCTCATGTATTTCCATGTCTGCAAACCTTTCTTAGACCGACTAACACCTGGAGTAGAGAAATTGAATTTGGATCCCGGTAGATTGCATATCTTCTGTCCACGTATGCTTTTTGTTTGCTTGCTTTCTTTCAGCATTATTGCTTGTAGTCCAGGCTATGTGCTTCGGGCGGCAGTCGAGGAAGGCCGAATACTCGCTGGAAGAGAGAAGATAGAGGACTTATTAAGGGCAAAAAGCACACCTGAGGAGATAAGAGAAAAACTCCAGTTGGTTTTAAGTGCGAGAAATTATGCTGAAGATCTAGGGCTCAATATGGGCGATTCTTTTACCCGCTACTATCAACTAGACAGAGATGTGTTCGCATGGGTATTAATGGCTTCCAAGAAAGATTCCTTCACCTTAGTTCACTGGTGGTATCCAATTGTTGGTTCATTCCCATATAAAGGTTACTTTTCAAAAGAGTCTGCGGAGGAATTAGCCAAAGAATTGGAACTTGAAGGCTATGAAACATGGCTCAGAGGTACAGATGCAATAAGCACTCTTGGTTGGTTCAACGATCCTGTCATGTCTACGACCCTCTCCAGAGAGCCGGTTTCCATCGTAAATACTGTTTTCCATGAGTCTTTCCACTCGACTGTATGGATAAAAAACCACACTGCTTTTAATGAAAGTGCGGCGAATTTTTTTGGCTATGCAACAAGTCCTATATTTTTCGAGAGACAGAAGGCTCTTTGTACAAGCGATCTGTGTCTAGCGGCAGTGGAGAAACAATTACAAGAATCGCTCTATGTGTTCCAACGTGAACTTGTAATTGGGGACATCCTATCGAGCTTATACGATAAACTGGATAAACTTTATAGCAGCTCAAAAGCGAAAGAATCCGTGTTGGAGGAACGTGTACAAATATTTAAAGAGGAAACCGAAGCACTGCACAATCTTTATCCCAACATCAAAGTACTTCAAAGCGTAAATAATGCGGAACTAATGCAATTAAAATTATACCTCAGCAAGCTCCGTGATTTTGAACAACTTTTTAACAAAAATGGCAGGGATCCCTCTCGATTTATTGCTATCATCCGGGATATACAAGTAAAAAGTGAAAAAGATTCGACGTTGGACCCGTTTAGCTTATTGGAGGAGAAACTGAAATGAAATTTGCTGATAGACTTTATGATTCAATCGAAAGTCATCAATCATTTATATGCGCGGGTTTTGATCCCGTGATAGAGCAGTTTCCAGACTTCCTCCTGACACAAACCTCAAAAAAGACCAGGACAAATGAGGAGTTTATAGAAAAGGCTTTAACCGAATTCTTTTTTTGTGCGATAGATTCTATAAAAGATTATGTGGCCTGTATTAAACCAAATATTGCTTTTTATGAGCAATACGGACTGCCTGGCCTTTCTGCCTTTATCTCAATCTGTAGTTACGCAAAAGAAAATGGGTTGCCAGTAATCGCAGATGCAAAGCGAGGAGACATAGGTTCAACGGCGCAAGCTTATGCTTCGGCTTTTCTAGGTGGGACGAGTCTTCGAGGGCAGCAAATTACAACTTTTGCTGCAGATGCAATGACTGTTAATCCTTTTTTAGGTTTTTACACCCTGGAGGTCTTTCTCAGGGCTGCATCCGAGCATGAAAAGGGCTTGTTTATACTCGTACGTACATCAAACCCTGGCTCAAACGACTTGCAATCCGTGCAAGATTCTGAAGGCAGAAACATTTCTGAGCGTATCGCTGATTGGATTGCTTCTAAAGGAGATGAACTTACAGGACTTAAAGGTTATTCAGGTCTTGGCGCAGTTATTGGTGCCACTTCGCCAGAAATCGGAAGAAAACTTAGACTCCGGATGCCAAAGTCACTGCTTCTAATCCCTGGCTATGGGGCACAAGGTGCCGGAGCACTGGATGCAGTAGCGGCCTTCGATGACAAAAAACATGGAGCCGTAATAAATGCGTCTCGTGGACTTTTTGGCCGTTTTGATGCAACAGTGAATTCAAATGATACCCTTAAGGAAACAATTAAAAAGCGTGTTGATGCGATGAACTTAGAGATCAAAGACGCCCTAAAACGTGCCTAAAAATGGCGGTAGCGTATTTGGCTCTTAAGACATAATAACTTCCAAGAGATTTTATGGCAGCAGCTCAGAAAACATCATTGCATTCTTTTCAGGAATTGGCTTTCCCAGAAGGTATTATTGTCACTTATGAAAATGATGGCCTTCTCCTAGTGGCTGTGGTGCTTTCCAGCAAAAACGAGAAGCTAATCTTGTTAAACGATAGAGGGCGAGAAGTGGAACTTCTGAGCAGTCGACTTTATCGCCTACCAGGCAAAATGCCCTCTGAACATAGTACAGCCGAAGCAAAGAGAGAATACTTATTAGCGCTACGAGAAAAGGCTGAAAATTTTTCTACCACTATAAACCTTGAGGAGATTTGGAACCTATTGCATGAAGACGCGATTCAATTCTCGAATCAACAGTTATGCGAATTGTACTTCGGCAATAATGAATTATTGACCCATCTGGGATTGCGCTTTGCACTCCTTTCTGACAACACCTTTTTTAAACGGAACAAAGAGCTTTTTATTCCAAGAACGATTGAAGTCATAGAAGAGCTTAAACGTTCTAAGGAAGCTCGAATTAAGAAAGAACAATTGCGTTCAATGGCTTTGGACTTTGTAGGCATCAAGTTAAAAGATGCATCGCTTCCTATTCCAGAAGAGCTCAAGCCTCTTTTTGACGATATTTCAGACTTGGCTGCTTTCTCGCCTTATCTGGATAAATCTAGGGAGAAAGAAGCAACTGATTTCGTAGAATGTGCGGCAACAAACTTTGAATTGAATCTAAATGGTCAGCCGGGAAAAAAAGCATACGATTTCTTAATAAGTCTCGGAGTCTTTAATAAGCGAACTAATCCAAGAGTCATTAAATACAAGGTTCCAATTGAATTTTCCGATGAAAGTATCTTGGAGAGCCAAAAAATACACGTACCCGAATCTCTTAATGCCTATTTGTCTCACGATCTCCTAAAGCGTAGAGACTTGACATCTCTTCGAACCTTCACAATAGACGACGTGAGTACCCGTGATATGGATGACGCCATTTCGCTAGTTGAAGACGGAGACTCTTATACCCTCTATGTGCATGTAAGCGATGTCGCGTCATTTCTCACTAAGGGAAGCCATCTGGATAAAGAAGCGATGAAACGTGCAACTTCTTTGTATCTCCCAGAGCAAAAGATTCACATGTTGCCCAGATCTCTTTGCGAAGAGCAGTTCAGCTTGATTGAAAACAAAATCCGACCTGCACTGACTTGTATTTTCAAAATAAACAGAAATTTTGAAGTCGTTGGTACTGAGATCACCCCAAGTCTTATTTGTGTCAACCAAAGATATGACTACGATGAGATTGACGAGTCTATTCTTCACGCTGAACACGAGTTCGATCTGCTCCATCAGATTGCATCATCAAGGGAAGCATTTCGTATAGCAAACGGTGGGTTCAAAGTTCAAAAGCGCGATGTGACCATACAAGTCGATGAAAATGGAAGAGTATGCTTAAGGGAAGTTGACGAAAATAGTCCCGCTCATAGCATGGTGGGAGAAATGATGATCCTCGCTAACGAGTGTATTGCCAAGTTTTGTCTGGAACATAAGCTACCAATCCCATATAGAGGACAAGAGGCTTCAGAGCGTGATGAACAAGATCTCTATGAAATTCCGCAGGGGCCAGCGTATGATTTCGCTATAAAATCAAAATTAAAACGCTCCGGAACAAGCTTCAGCCCAAGTCCACACTTCAATCTGGGCCTTGAAATTTACACCCAAGCAACATCGCCAATTCGGCGCTATTTGGATCTTTGTGTACAACGACAAGTAATGAGTTATCTATTCTCTCAAAAGGCTTGTTACACTATTGGAGAATTCGAAGAAATTCTTTCAATAGTTCAAGAAAGTCTGACTACCGCATCTAATGTGTCCAGAGAATCAAAGCGCTATTGGCTTTTGCGTTACTTGGAACAAGTTGCTCAAGAGAGGCGCACACTAAAGGGAGTGGTTGTTCGAACAGACCTCAAAACACCTCTAGTCGAGCTTGATGAGATCTTCATAGCGCTTTTTGCTCGAATCAGTGGAAACCCAAAGTTGGGAGATTCTGCAGACTTTAGAATTATAAGTGTGGATCCATTGTCTGATTATGTTCGTCTTGAGGCAGCAGGGCCACTTTTTTCAGCTGCTCGGCCCTAAAGAGGATCACGCGGCGTATTTCACCTACCGAGTTTGCGGCTGCAGAGGGCAGTTGTGCTGAATTCAGAGTCAGAATGCTGAGAGCGGATGCAGTATGGCAGACTCAGACTGTCGACAGCAGTTAAGCAGATTGCAGTAGGCTCATTTTCCCTCAGTCTTTTGAAGTAGAATGCCGTCGCAAGCCTTAAAGAGGATCACGCGGCGCGGCACTAATTAAGAACAAATTGATTTGAACAACCTTCGAAGTCTATCCTCTCTTCTTCCGCTTGTTCA
>JAAZON010000236.1 GCA_012797725.1 SAR324 cluster bacterium
AAGTCTCTGCCACAGAAAGCCAGTATCTACAGGTTCCAACATCGCTTGGAAAATCGGTGAGGAAGTTAAAAACTTCCCTACATACAACCTCGCTACTTCTTCGGGCTCTGGGAAAGCGTATATCAGGAGGGGCACCTGATAGCGCATGTTCCAGGGCCTTTTTCTTGGCTTATGGTCAATTTTCCAATAATGGGATCTTCTTCAAACTGACTCCGTATCATCAATAATAAAATCCAGGGGACTTTTTGTTCCAACTCCCTTTTCAAGGGTCACATGTGTGTAAATCATCGTAGTTTTCACGTCATTATGTCCAAGCAGGACCTGCACTGTTCGTATATCAGTGCCTGAGTCGAGGAGGTGGTTTGCAAATGAATGGCGAAATGTGTGGCAGGTGACCCTTTTATTGATTCCAGCTCTCTTAACAGCTTTGGCAACGCCGTCTTGCATGATAGATGGATACAGATGCCATCGGCCCGTTTCTCCACTTCGCGGGTCTATGGAGAGTTTTTTGGATGGAAAAACATACTGCCATGCCCACTCGGCGTCAGCGTCGGGGTTGAGTGGCTTTGGGGTTGGGAGCTTGATTATCTTTCATACATAGATAATCGATAAATCGCACAAATAGTTTCCTTTCGACCTCGTGTTAAATCCGGGCATAACACGAGGTCTGGTTGGCATAACAAGGGGCTTCCATAATAAATCTAACATATTGAAATAATATAGGAAATCGATTAAGCTTGATATTAATTGACGAGATTCTGGAGTAAGAACAAGAGATTGCTAACAACACAACTCGTGATCACTGCCAATGGGAGTCGCAAATGCGCCGAATTGGTCTAATCATATCGCTGCTACTTCTCTCACCACAATTCTGCAAAGCCGGTATAATTTCATGCCCAGCAGAACGTGAAGTGATCACAGCTGATCCGGTCGCGAGCTTCATAGAGTTGAGGGGCGTTTCCCTGAAAGGGAGTGGTCAAATATATCGCGTTTCCGTCGATGTCGACATCGATGGCAAAGAGGACTTCTTACTCGGAGATTCTGAAGATTTCGGGAACGCGGGAGGGCCTTGGTGGCTGTTTCGTGGAATGGGCGATAGGAAATACAAACTTCTTTGTGGAGCGATATCATTTCATCCTTGTATGGTACAATTTCTTAGTGAAGGTCCGGGTAAGGGGAAGATCCACTACTACTGGCGTAGTGGAGCGAACCATGGAGCCTATTGTGACACGATTGTTCAAGCAACAGAGATTAAGACAACTTGCCACGAGGAAGCCGAGGCTTTTTCTCTAATAGGGTTCAGATGCATCCATGAACGATGCAGTGTCAGCGACTATACAAGAGATGGTAAATGCAATTGGAGGAATTGAATTTGCTCGATGTAACAATCCACCGCATGGGATGCTCGCCCTTCCCACTCGAACCCATGAGTTGAACGTTATCTTCGCAATTCGAAAAAGGAATCGATGGAGTTTGAGGATCACACCTATAGCTTATCAATCTTCAACGTGCCGTCGGTTAATTTTAGAAGTGAGGCTTTCCCATTCAGTATAGTTTCGAGAACCACTTCGCGTTCCCAAAGGGCTTGGATATGCTTAAGTGTATGCTCTGCATATTCAAGCTGAAGATCACGACCATCGTGGTAATGCTTAAGGTATAATGTACGCTTCGAGTCAAAATCGGAATCTTCAATTTTAATTATTGGGATAGAATTGGCACCGATATTCTTAATCAAGGTTTCCTTAACCTCTGTCCAACTCTCTTCGTCAGCAACCTTTGTAATCACACGATCTTTCCCACGTTTCTCATGCTGAAACAGTTCCAGCTCCTGCATTAATTCCATTGTGAGAAAGCGGCGAATGAACGATGTATCACGGTCGCTCCTTCGCACTTCAAAAATTTTTTTTCGACCTGGTGTGTCATTTTCATCAAGATTTGTCAGGTCAGGCTTTTCCTCCTTGCTGAATTCTTTTCCTGTCCTACCTTCGTTCCAGCGTTTTTCAATGTCATGCCATATGCAAAATCCCAAGTGGTAAGGATTGAGGCCTCCAGGCTGTGGGCGTAGCACTTGATTGTGTCGTACCATAAACTCCATATAGAGATTTTTGGGCAGATCTAGACTGTTAAGTATCTTATGATGCCAGTAACTTGCCCATCCTTCGTTCATTATTTTGGTTTCCATCTGAGGGATAAAATACTTAGCTTGCTTCTCCACAATTCGAAGGATGTCCTTCTTCCATTCTGGAAGGAAGGGGTTATGATCTGCAATGAAGCTTAGTAAATCCTCATCGGGCTCTAGCGGAACCTTTTTGAGATCAGGGGCAACATATTCTTTTTTGGGATGTATGTTAGCATATGGGTCCTCAGGATCCTGCGCAGCTTCCCATTTGCGCATTCGAATTTCGTCCTGACTTTGTTTTCTTATCCCTAAGTTTTTATTTACTTGCATTGAAATCGCATGGGCATGATCGATGGTACTTTCTACTGCTTCAAGTCCAATGGAGGGGTCTTCCATGTAGTTGCTTATCCGGTGTGCATGATTCCTGAATGTTTCCAGGGTGTATTTGGCATCAGTTGCGGAAGTGAAGGTAAAATTGTTGGCAAAAAAGTCGTTGTGCCCATAGACATGAGCAATTGTGAGAACTTGTAAAAGGAGAGAGTTGTCACGCATCAGATAGGCAACGCAAGGATTTGAATTAATCACCATTTCATAAGGCAGGCCTGACACCCCATGCTCATAAAGTGTTTTTTGCCTCTCAAAGCCCTTGCCGTAAGACCAATGAGAATAGTGCGAAGGCATGCCTGTATAGGCCATGTAACCTATCATTTCGTTGTGGTCACAGATCTCAAACTCCTGTGGATAAGGGTTAAGCCCAAAGCTATTCACGAGTTTTAGTATTTTCTCATCCCATTTTTGAAGTTCATTAATATCTACAACCATCCTGCCCCTATTATGCTTTTTCTTCGGCTTGTGTTCTATTTGCAGCTACTTCTGTTTTTCTGTCTTTGGTCATAAATGCTTTAAAGGCGCTCCAAAGATCTTCTTTTTTCTCAATTACAACAGCCTGGAAATTTTCGTTGTCAATCTGGTTGAATACTTCAAGCATGCTACCGCTATAGTATGCACTACCAGAAGGTTTTATTTCTCCATACCCGAAGAGATTACACATTCGGCAAAGCTCTCGGGCGGCGTCAACTGCCTTTTCGTTATCGGAATAAAAATTGTCCCCGTCAGAGCAGTGGAAAGCATAGATGTTCCATAACGACGGGTGATAGCGATCTTCTATGATTTCGAGAGCTTTTTTGTAACCTGAAGAAATATAAGTTCCACCGGATTCGACCTTGTGAAAGAACTCGTCTTCCGTAACTTCTTTTGCTTCAGTATGGTGTGCAATGAAAACAACCTCTACGTTGTTGTAGCGTTGTCGGACAAACTGAAATAGAAGGAAATAGAAACTTCGCGCCAGGTATTTCTTGATGGTTCCCATTGATCCGGAAGTGTCCATGATGCAAAAAATAACAGCATTGGACTCTTCGCGTGTGGTCGGAACTATGTGA
>JAAZON010000237.1 GCA_012797725.1 SAR324 cluster bacterium
ACAAAAAGTGGGGCTTTTCTTCAATCCATTCCTTTTCATTGATTTGGCGACGTAGAATCCGGGATATAGTAATTATCTAGATCATCATTCAGATCCCGGTGATCCAATCTGCAAGTTTCCTTCGCGTTCTTTGCCAGACTTAGAAGGGTCTATTTCCACTACTCTCACCGCTGCCCAGGATGTAACGGCATTGCCGCGTAGACCCTGAGTCGAACGGCTTTTAGCGAACTGATAGAAATCGGCTTGTTCTCGAAGAACATTATTGGAAAGCATTGATTCATGAGACACCCTTATAACTTTGAAACCTGTATTATTTGCCTCGATCGGCCTTGTGGTGATTGGGAACATGTGTTGCCACATGTCATTGGTGGGCGATTACAAGGTCGTATGCTTTGCAATTCTTGCAATGCTACATTCGGATCATCTCTTGTTAGTCAGTTGAAATCCGACGTCTCTATTCAATATGCTGTGGAAGCACTCAAAGACCAACTTCCTGGTCTATACGCAAAAATTCGAGAGAAAGCCACATTTATTGGGAATGCAACAGATGGTTCTTTGGTACGGGCTTCACTCACTAACCAAGGGATGAAGATACTCCCTGGGACAGGAGCAAACAACTCTTTAATAATCGATACCAACGAGGCAGCGAATAGCCTTTTAAAAAAAACTCACCAGGCATGGCATTTCCCCAGAAGAAGCAATAATATGGCGGGATAGATTTATAAGCCTCACAGAAGATATCCCCCTACAAATACCAACGGGAGAAACTTTTGTAAAGCAACCCACGCCTCCTCTTCGTCCTGAATTTAGCCAATCTCGGATCAATGACCGATTACCGGTCCTTATTGCATTTGAATTCTTATCGCTTCTAATCGGCAATTTGATCCTTAGCCCGTCATTTCATCCCGTGCGACAGTATATTCAGTATGGAGATGCTACAAGAGCTGTAACTGTTCAACGTTTTGGTGTAGGCAGAGATTACCATGCATTTCACACTATCGCTGTTCATCCTATAGAAAAAGCCATTCGTGTGGATATTCGACTCTTCAAATGGATTGCTTATGTTGTGATTTTCTACGGATTTGACTATCGCGGCTTAGATAGCGTCTATATTCAGGATCTTCTAACTCCGCAAAGTCTCTTTGCCCCCACACGAGAAGATGCCAGTCATGGTAACTGGTTTTCCCTAGAGGACGATAACAAAGATTAAAATGCGGCCCAACATGGCCGCATTTTGATTGAACTAAGATACTAGGAATCCATCAGGCACACAAGACAGTGAATATCCATCTAAGCTTACAACTGGTTTGCCGTCGCACTACTCTCGCTCGCTGACAAATTGGTGCAGCGCCTCTTCCAGCCGGTGCACCTCGTCCAGCGTGTTGTAGTGCACCGCCCCCACCCGCACCAACCCGCCCTGGTTTTCCAGGCCCAGGCGCCGGGTGACTCCGTAGGCATAAAAATTGCCGTCCCACACGTAAATGCCCTTCTGCCCCAGCCAATCAGCCACGGCCAAGGGCGATG
>JAAZON010000238.1 GCA_012797725.1 SAR324 cluster bacterium
GATTTTCCGGCTCTCTATGAGAGAGAAGAACTGACGGAAGCAAGTGGAGCCTTAACCAACAGTCCTTCATTTATAAGAATGACATCAGAAGAAGGTTTGTGCAGAGTTATTTGCTTTTCGCCAAGACATGATTTGACCTTACCTCAGATGGAAGTCTCAGCAATTCGAGCTGTTATTAATATCTGGGATGAGCAGACTAAGGACTTAATGAGCCATTCTTCGATATCCCATGTGATGATTTTTGAGAACAAGGGTGAGATCATGGGATGTTCGAATCCCCATCCTCATGGGCAGATCTGGTCATCGAAATTTATCCCGAATATTCCGTGGCTTGCGCTGAATGCCCAGGATAAATATTTCAAGGCGCATGGCACTCTTTTGCTCAAGGATTACCTGGATTGGGAAATCTCAGAAAGGGAGCGTATTGTGTGTGAAAATGATGCATGGGTGGCGTTGATCCCATTTTGGGCAGAATGGCCCTTTGAAGTAATGATTTTGCCACGTCGGGCCGTAAGGAGCATCTCAGGACTTAAAGACTCGGAGCGAGATGCGTGGGCTGCGCTTATGAAGGAACTTTTGATTCGTTATGATAATCTTTTTGAAACTTCTTTCCCTTATTCGATGGGAGTCTACCAAGCTCCAAAGGGTTGGATAGAGAATAAAGCAATCTCTCTTTATCAGGTCTTTTTGCCACCACTTCTTCGGTCGGCAACTATTAAAAAATTTATGGTGGGTTTTGAACTAACTGCAGAAGTTCAGAGGGACATTACTGCTGAAACAGCGGCTGATAGATTACGAGCTGTTTCGACTAGATATTTTCGTGAGAGGTAACGTCTTTGCGTGATGCCTCTAAGAAAAATTGAAGTGGGCTTTTCTTGATTGCATTAATGAAGATGCATCAAATCCTGCGAGAGGTTTTCAAATAGGAAGACTTATAGGCTTTTTAAGTTCAAAAAAACTGTGACCACAAATGCAAGATGGTAAGATATACAGTGTTGAATCCATGCCTCAAACTGTTTGATAACGGCTACCTCCTAATTGTCTCAATAAAGAGAGCTAGAACATGGCTCCTGTTAAAAGGAAGAAAAGGAAGCAGATTAATAAATGCAATTAGCAGGGAAATCACAACGAATGGAATTTTGATCTAAGAAGCAAGGGGTGAAAGGGCTTTTTTTAGAAGAGAACTCTTTGAGATTAAGAAAAAATTCATGCAGGTAAGAAATCTAACAGTTGGAGTTGGCTTATTGTTATCAGGAAGCGTGCTTAACATAGGGACAGGGCTCCTAGCACTTTTTTTTTCTAAATTCTTGTTATTTTTTTCCTGATTCGTTCAGCAGATAAATTTGATTTGACCATAGATTAAATTATCAAGGGATCTCCCGCGGAGAGAGTTGCTTTGAAAACAGTTGATACTCTAGTTTAGACAGAACAATAAAAAGCTCGTAGAAACAATAACTTAGACTTAAGCTTTTTTAACTGTCCTTTAGTGGTTCTGGGTTTTTGAGGCTTTGTTGATGGACTGAGCTTAGTTGGATAAAGTTAGGCCTTACAGCATGAATGTTTATCAAAGGCCTACTTTCTCAATGGAGGAGCTATGAAACAAGTCATTCTTGGTGTGCTCTCATGCGTTTTATTTTTTGCCACATCAATGTCGCTTGCAGAAGATATCAATGCCATTTTTAAGCGTGTAAATGAGTTTGTTGAGAAGAAGAATTACGCAAAAGCGATGGAAGAACTGGATTGGGCCAAGAAAGAGATTGAAAAGATGCATGTAACACGTGTGCAGGAATTCTTCCCTGATACTCTTGGAGGAATGAAGGGGGAAAAGTTCGACTCAAATAGTATGTTGGGATTTAACAATGTGGAGCGTGACTATATTGAAGGGAAAAAGAAAGTGAGTGTCTCGTTAACTGGTGGAACAGGGCAGGGGGCTGCTGCTGCTCTTGGTGGCCTTGCTCAATTAGGACGGATGGCAGCAATGTTTGGTGGTGGTCAACCTGGAACTGAGACTTTGCGTATTCATGATCGAACGGCCATTGTTGAAAGCACAGGAAACAACGTTGCGTCAGTAACAATAATGCTGGATAGTGGTGCAATATTAAAACTTGAAAGCTCGGATGGTATTAAAGCCGATCAACTGAAGAATATGGCAGAGGGGATAAAAATCGAAGAGCTAGATTCATATTTAAAGGGAGTGAAGTGACTTCGTTATTAAAAAGTATCTATAGGACGCACAACTGTGGTGAACTTCGAGCCCAACATGTTGGGCTCGAAGTGACTCTTTCTGGATGGATTCATCGCAAGCGTAATCATGGGGGCGTTTTGTTTATTGACTTGCGGGACAACTATGGAATTACCCAAGTTGTTTTTGCTGGAGCTATGGTTGAGGAGGTTGAGAAGTTTCGTCCTGAATCTGTGATAAAGATTAGTGGTGAGGTTTTGGCTAGGGGGAAGGATACGATAAACCCGAATATGCCAACAGGGGAAGTGGAGATTCATGTAAGTTCATATGAGCTTCTGGGCTCTTGTGAGATTTTGCCGTTCCAGGTGGCAGATGATGATAATGCGCCAGAGCAAATACGTCTGGAAAATCGTTTTCTTGAGCTTAGACGTCAAAAACTTCACGAAGATATCATAACTCGCTCTAAAATCATCCGCGCAATTAGAGAATACATGATTGATGTTGGCTTCATTGAGTTTCAAACTCCGATTCTTACCAGCAGTTCGCCTGAAGGGGCTAGAGATTTTCTCGTGCCATCTAGAATTCATCCAGGCAAATTTTTTGCATTGCCTCAGGCGCCCCAGCAATTTAAGCAGCTTTTGATGATTGCGGGTTTTGATCGCTATTTTCAGATTGCTCCGTGCTTTCGTGACGAGGATGCAAGGGCAGATAGATCTCCAGGGGAATTTTATCAATGCGACTTGGAGATGTCGTTTGTAGAGCAAGAAGATGTCTTTATGGTTGGAGAAGGGCTGTTTCATCATATTTTCAGCAAGTTTTCTGATGCTCAAGTCAGTGAAACCCCATTCCCTAGGATTAAATATAATGATGCCTTGCTCCAGTTTGGAACCGATAAGCCCGATTTACGTAATCCCCTTCGAATTGAGGATGTTTCATCAATTTATTCAAGGACTGAATTTAAGGTCTTCCAAAATGCACTGGAATCAGGGGGAGGGATTTTTTGCATAAAGATGGATCTCGAAAAAGTCCCACCTAGAAAATATTTCGATGATTTAATTGAGTGGTTTAAAAAACTCTCTGGTTCTGGTCTTGCTTATCTTGTTTTCGAAGGCGAGGACGGCGTAAAGGGTTCGGTGCAAAAATTCATGTCACAAGACGAGATCTCGGGGTTGAGAAAGGAGCTAAATCCCGGGCCCATCTCCATAATGTTTTTTGCTGCTTCGAAGGCGGCGGAAGTCTTGCCTCATCTCGGAAAGCTTCGGATTAAGTTGGGGGTGGATTTTGATCTCTTGGAAAAAAATGCGTTCCGATTTTGCACCATTGTTGATTTTCCAATGTATGAACGAAATGAGGAGACAGGTCAGATTGAATTTAGTCATAATCCATTCTCTATGCCTCAAGGTGGTCTAGAGGCTCTACTCAATAAAGATCCATTGGATATCTTAGCTTGGCAGTATGACATTGTTGGAAATGGCTATGAGCTCTCAAGTGGTGCTATACGTAATCACTCGCCTGAGATCATGTACAAAGCGTTTGAAATAGCTGGATACACCAGAGAGGAAGTGGATAAAAAGTTTGCAGGTATGATTAGAGCTTTTCGCTTTGGTGCTCCGCCACATGGAGGAATGGCAGCAGGAATTGATAGGATTGTAATGCTGCTTACTGGAAATGAGATGATTAGAGACGTTATAGCATTTCCTCTTGCCCAGACAGTGGAAGACCTAATGATGAAGGCCCCTTCTGAGGTTTCGGAGAAGCAGTTAAAGGAGCTTCATATCAAGGTGCAGATGCCGGAGAAGCTTAGAGTATGAAATGAATTGTGTCTCGGTAACTACTCC
>JAAZON010000239.1 GCA_012797725.1 SAR324 cluster bacterium
ATGAGATTGAAGCCCTGCACATTGCCCCGCGAGTTTTGGCCTTCACAATGGGGCTTCGGTTCCTCACTGATTATCTAAATGGCGACATTTATTATCGAACAACTCATCCAGAACACAATCTGGAACGTTGCCGCTGCCAATTCAAACTGACTCAGAGTATGGAAAGGCAGGAAAAGGCGATGTGGCAAGCGGTTCAGTGCTGCATTTGATTTGCAGGGTTCACTATGCTTGTATTATCGCGTTTCACCGTGTAAACTCGTTCTCAATATTTTTTTCGTTTTTACAATGTATTAGGAACATATTATGGCTTGTTTCCGTTTTGAGAATGTTCATATTGAAGCGTATGCTGTGCATTCTCCAACCCGAGTTGTCACTTCATCTGAACTTGAAGATAAACTTGCTCCTCTTTATGATAACTTGAAAATCCCTTATGGAACTCTTGAGAAATTAAGCGGAGTCTCATCTAGGTATTTATGGGACAATACTGTTCGTCCAAGTGATGTAGCAACGAAGGCAGCAGAGAAAGCTCTTGAAAACGTAAGTTTTGATAGAGATGAAATAGGCGTTCTTTTTAACTGTTCTGTGACAAGAGATTATTTCGAGCCAGCGACAGCGACCATTGTTCATCGCAATTTAGGCCTGAAGGAAAATTGTTTTGCTCTGGATATTACTAATGCTTGTGTTGGTTTCTCTAATGGTATTGCCTTGCTCGGTTCTTTGATTGAGACTGGTGTAGTAAAAGCCGGACTTTTGGTCTCAGGAGAAAGTGTTACAAGCATAATCGACAATTGCGTCGCAACAATCTCAAAAGATCCAAGTATATCGAGAGAGCAACTTCTAAAGCTTGTTCCAACATTGACGTTAGGTTCAGGGGCTGTCGCCTATGTACTCTGTCATAAGAATATTGCGAGCACTACTCATCGTGTTATTGCTTCAGTTGCAAGAACGGCTTCGGAATGTAGCGACCTATGCGCTGGAAATAATGATTATGCGATGTTTCAAGACGGTGAATTTAACCCAGTAATGGAAACTGAGGCTTCGAAATTAATTGCTTCGGCTGCGGTGCTTGGGGGTCGTACTTGGAAGGAAGCCTCAGAGTTTATTGGTTGGGGATCTAATGATGTGGATCACGTGGTATGCCATCAAGTCGGAAAGCAGGTGAATGGCGCGTTTTACAAGGAAGTTGGGCTTGATCAGAATAAGGAATTTACTATTTATCGTACATACGGGAACTTGGTTTCAGCGGCCATGCCCACTGCTCTTGCAATGAGCATTACGCAAAAACCAGTCAAGCAGGGAGATAAGATAGTCCTGCTTGGTTACGGAAGTGGTTTACAGGCTGTTTTTACGGGCCTCATCTGGTAAGCTTGAACTATGCTTCGCATTAGTCCGGAAGATAAAGCTCTTCTTGGGCGTGTCTTGCCCTTCAAATCCCACTATCTAGAAGTTGCTGGTTACGACATGCATTATTTGGATGAGGGACAGGGGCCTGTAATTGTGCTTTTGCATGGGAACCCAACATGGAGTTTCATGTTTCGTGGGCTTATTGAAGTCCTTAAATCAGAATTCAGAGTAATAGCTCCAGATTATATTGGTCTGGGGCTTTCTGATCGCGTGCATGAAAGAAGCTTCAGGGCCATTGAGAGAACAGATCAGGTTGAAGAATTCTTAGACGCTCTGAAAATCGATCAATTCTCATTAGTCATGCACGATTGGGGCGGCTCGATTGGAAGCATGGTGGCGATTAGAAATCCATCTAGGGTCGAGAAGCTTGTTTATTTTAATACTACGCTTACAGAAATTGAGAGTCTTCCTGAATTAATCAAGCGAGCGACAACTCCTGTGGTGGGAAAGATTCTTACAAAATATTCTACAAGCTTCCTTCGCTTACTTACGGAAATGGGCTCATCTAAACGGCTTAGCCACGAAGTTAAGCAGGCTTATTTACTTCCATATAGAAGCACTGCAGATCGCCAAGCCATATGGGATTTTGTTGCCGATATTCCTTTTAATAATGAACATCCAAGTCACGGAGATTTGGTGTTGCTAGGGGAAAAGCTCCCACTGCTTGAGGCAAAACCAGTTCAGATTGTTTGGGGGTTAAAGGATCCTTGCTTTCATAGAGAGATGCTTAGCAAGGTGGCAAGGCATTTTCCGCAGGCAGAGGTTCTAGAACTTCCGGAAGCATCACATTTATTGCTGGAGGATGCAATTGAAAAAGTCTCTCGTGCTGTTTTAGGATTTTTAATGAAACCTGTAGTGAAAACCCCCGAAGCAGAAATACTTGAGAAATCACTACTTGGTAAAACTAATGCTCTATACAAAGAATTTCTAGAGCAATCGAAAGCAGCTCCAGAGAGGCAAGCAGTGATAGTTCCCGCCTTTAGCAGCGAAAGGCCCTCATACTCATACACTTCTTACAGAGAGCTGCAAGAGACGATCAATCAATATCGAAGAGGTCTTCACAGTTTAGGCCTTGAGAAGGGAAGCCGCGTTTTGATGCTTGTGTCTCCGGGTGTGGATTTCCTTGCTCTTTCCTATGCTGTCATGGCGCAAGGTGCTGTGCCGGTGTTTGTAGATCCAGGAGTTGGCAGAGAAAAGCTTTTGCAGTGCATGGAAGACAGCAGGGCAGATGGTATTGTTGCTTCACTTCCAGCCTTTGCATTGAAGCTTTTTAGAAGAGATTTATTCAAAACTTTTAAATTTCAACTTGCAGCTGTTGATTGGCCGCTTCCGTTTCTTACTACGCTTTCTTATATGAAACGTTTCTCAACGGCTCCTCTTGAAGCAATATCAAATGATGGGACAGCCTTGATAGCGTTTACATCAGGAGCAACTGGAAGCCCGAAAGGAGTGGTTTTTACAAATGAAATGATGAGCGAGCAGCTTGCTATATTCAAAGACGTGTTTAAACTTAAAGCTGGCAACAAAAACTTGTCTCTATTGCCCGTATTCTCGCTTTTTAGCGCTGCGTGTTGAATTGCTTCTGTATTTGCCCCGATGGATCAAAGCAAGCCTCTGAACTTAGATCCAATGATGATGGTAGATATTATACAGCATCTACAGGTTGAATACTCATTTGGTTCACCAAGCTTATGGAATAAAATTGCAGACTACGCTCTTAGGACTGGAAAAGCCCTACCGTCTCTTAAATCTGTTTTTATGGCAGGCGCGCCTGTTTCAAGTTCAGTGCTTAGCAAAGTCTCTCAAATTGTGACAGAAGGGGAGGTCTATACTCCTTACGGATCCACCGAAGCACTGCCTGTAACACTTGCTCCTTCAAAACATCTAAAGTCAGCCAGGCAGAAAAAGGCCCGAAGTGGCGAGCAGGGAACTTTAGTCGGGAAGGCAATTTCTCAAGTCAATGTGAAAGTTATTGAGGCAAATGACTTGCTCATAGAAGACATTGGGCAAATTAAAGAATGCCCAGAGCTTGAAATAGGCGAAATAATCGTTAAAGGCAGGAACATAAGCCAAAGCTATTTTGCAAGACCTGAAGCCAATGCCGAGTCAAAAATTAGAGATGGGGAGGTCTTTTGGCATCGAATGGGAGACCTTGGCTATCTTGATGGAAGCGGAAACTTGTACTTTTGCGGGCGAAAGGCTCATGCGGTTAAGACTCAAGACAAGATATTTTATTCTGTCCCCTGTGAGCGGATTTTCAACGAACATCCAAAGGTCAGAAGAAGTGCTTTGGTAGCTATTGAAGGGGGAAAGAAAGCGGCGATTGTTATTGAACCAATTAGCGACGCCTGGCCATCGACGGAAGAGGCAAAGCGACGTTTTCAGGCTGAGTTGCTAGCGATTGGGGCGAGAGATCCGATAACAGAGGCGATAACGGATTTCTTTTTCCATCCTTCCTTCCCAGTTGATGGACGCCATAATGTGAAGATATTTCGAGATCAGTTGAGCAAGTGGGCATCAAGTCAGAACGAAGGTTTCAAAGCATGAATCCAAAGTTTATTGTCACAGGAGGTGGTGGTTTCCTTGGAAAGGCCTTGAGCCTGAGACTTAAGAGTCTTGGGCTTGAAGTGCATTCCATCTCTCGCAATCCATATCCGGAGTTATTAGAAGCAGGTATTGTTCACCACCAGGCAGATTTAAGTGATGATCTGCGAGGCCTTCGAAGTGTGTTTGAAGGTGCGAGTGCTCTCTTTCATACTGCTGCAAAGGTTGACATGTGGGGACTATATGAAGATTTTTATAGAGCTAATGTGCAGGCCACAAAAAACCTTCTGGAAATGTGTAAAGAGACTAAACTGAGCAAATTCATTTACACAAGCTCCCCAAGTGTAATAGCAAATGGGAATGATCTTTGCGGAGTGGATGAAAGTATGCCCTATCCTGAACACTTTGAAGCCTTATATCCGGCTACAAAAGCAATGGCAGAGAAAGAAGTGCTCCTGGCAAATGGGAGGGGGGGATTGCGAACAATAGCACTTCGTCCTCATCTAATCTTTGGGCCTGGTGATACAAATCTTATGCCCACAATTATAGAACGTGCCCGAAGCGGTAGGTTAATTCAGGTGGGAGACGGCACGAATAAAGTGGATTTCACATATATTGAAGATTGTGTTGAAGCGCATATTAAAGCAGCGGATGCCCTTGATAAGAATCCACAAGCAGGCGGCAGAGCTTATTTTATCAGTCAGGGGGAGCCCATAAAAATGTGGGATTGGATCAATGAAGTTTTAACTAGATCTGGCTTGCCTCCTCTAAGTAGAAAGATCTCCTTTAAATTGGCCTATTTTATTGGGGGACTTTCAGAG
>JAAZON010000240.1 GCA_012797725.1 SAR324 cluster bacterium
AAGTTCTACCAACTGGCGTTGTTCGCTCGACCTGGCTTTACTTTTCCACTCTTCTAAACGAGAGTGCAGTGTTCGTGCCAGTAAGGGAATACCGAGATTAGCTTTCCATTGCTTATGGTCAACAGCTTCCAACAAGGGCGATATTTGAGTGAAGGGAAAAGTTCTTGAAGTTAAAATTGGAGCGTAATAATGGGCTAGTAAGGTATCTTCAAAGCTAAAGCCTGGTTGGGGCCGTAGATCGGATGTAAGAAGACCTGTTTGTAAGATATCCTCATTGGTTACCCTTATTGGAATATCGATATTCCACCGTTGTGTCAAAGCACTCCTCGCATCTATAGATTCAAAGAGAAATGTGCCTTGAGGATACCGGGCAGCCATCTTTTTTAACCACTGAACAATTACTTCTGTTTGAACAACAACTGAGTAATCTTCATGCGCATTGAGTGCTTCAAGAATATTCATGTAACCCACAGAATATTCCTTAATAGTCGAAATGTGTTTTTTTTGAGAGGATCTTAATAACAAAGTCAAATCTGAAATTATGTTAATCATTCTGCCTCTTCAACTTCGTCGGCTTCGGTTTCATAATAGCTCATAAACGAATTGGATTTCTTTTTTGCGAAAATATCCACATTCAATTCGTTATCAAAACCTAACACCTTACAGATCCACCGGTCAATTTTCTGAAGAACATCAATGCGCTTGTTGAAATTAATATTAGGAATTAACTTTCCACCGTTTAATTTAAACACTCTGCATTCTGGAATTATTGAATAGAGATTCGCTGCTAGCTCTTGAATTTCCTCATTTTGCGTAAGCTTGATTGGTATTGGAAAATCATAGATGTCGCGAGGTGCCACATCAAAGCCATCTCCAAATGCTCTCCAATACCAATAAAACACGTTACTAGAAATTAAGATAAAAGCATAATCAAGTAGATCTTTAGAAGAGAATTGAAGGGTCATTTGGTTATTACGATGAAAATCCTCTGGTGAAGCAGGAATAAAATAACGTGCTCTTGTAGGTATAAATAGGGTTAATGCCTTATCTGCATCTTCAACTGCGACTATATTTTTTATTGCTAGCTTGCTCTGTTGCATTTTCCTGAGGAACTCAACCAATATCTGATCTCCAATCATTGGAAAATGTTCTTTCCTTGCAACTGAAGTAATATCGGCAAAACTTAGTTTTTGAAATAACCGCTCACGCTCATCAGATTGCCATCGCAACAGATCAGTCGACTCTATTATCCGCTCTTTGTAATTCCTGTTTATCATGAATAAAGTCGTTCTTTGGCTATTTGCCTTATTAGTATTCTCACTTTCTTTGCCAGTATTAAAAATACAATCTGGTATATTGTCAAAATTGGCAAACTTAAACTCGCCTTTATTTATAAGGAATAACCTTCTGACACTTTCCATTTGGCTACTGATCATCAGAGAGAGCGGGACGATCATACCTAATCTGCTTTTTTCATTCGAGAGAATAAAGGATAATTCAATAAACCAAGCATAAAGATTAGGACTATCAGAAGTATCAAACCTCTTTTTTTGAATTTTATTTGCCGTACTTCTTACATATGGCGGATTCCCAATTACACAATCAAATCCATCTTTATTAAGTAATACCATTGGAAATTCTAACTGCCAATGGAAGTACTCATTGCTTCTTTCTAGCTGGTATGCCAGATTAAAATCCTTCTTGTCCACTAATGTTAAATATAAATTCTCATCGATCACACTAGAATTGAAAAACAATTCTGTATGCACGTTGCATATGGCCTTATAACCCGATAAAGCTTGTTCTATTTCATCGAGCCAAGCTTTCTTTTCCTCTACTTCATAGCGGACGGTAGAGCCGTGAGAGGCAATCAATTGAGATTTGGAAATGACTTCTTCTACTGCTGATCGGAACCTCGGATCCCTTTCAAATAAAGAGAGTTGGCGAGCTTCTTTTTTTGTCGTCGAAAAAGGATAGTTACCAATATCATCAAGCTTTGCACCTACCAGACTATTGCCGCATTTAAGATGGTGTTTTAGGAATGAAAGTGGTTGGTTTTTTGCCATGGAAAGAATCCACAGCGAAAGCTTTGCAAGTTCTACCGCCAATGGATTAATATCCACACCATAAATGCAGTTTTCCACTACCCAGCGCCGCCAGCTACCTGTGCCGCTTTCCAAATCACCCGTAATGCCAAGTTCGTTAAGAGTTTCGGTGACGAAGTTGGAGACAAGATTCGTAGCGTTGACTAAAAAATGACCGCTTCCCATGGCAGGATCGAGAACCGAAATAGACAATACTTTTTCACGAACGAAGGAAAGAGCGTTTTCCTCCAGAAGGATCGTCAGTGTATGGCGCTCGTC
>JAAZON010000241.1 GCA_012797725.1 SAR324 cluster bacterium
ACGCAGGGCCCTAAACTTATTCTTTTGCATGGTCTTTTGGGGCAGATGTCAAATTGGGAAGCGGTAACCCCCTGCTTTGCCCGCTTTTCGAGACCACATGCTGTCCAATTCCCTCTTCTTACTGGGCATAAGACAGAGGTTAAGGTAAATGCCCTTTGCTTATACACGGAATATTATATTCGAAAATACGAGCTTGCACCTGTAACGCTCTGTGGAAATTCCTTAGGTGGTCATGTTGCGCTTCGTCTGGCGATTGCAAGACCTGAACTTGTCGATTGTTTAATATTGAGTGGAGCCTCAGGTTTATACGAGCATTCGGTGGATGCACTTCCTGTTCGTCCAGATAAAAATTATATAACAACTCATATGAAAAGGGTTTTTTACGATCCAAAGTTTACTACCCCTGAGGCGGTGGAAGATATTTATAGGATTCTGTCTAGCCGTGGGAAAGTCCTTAATTTGATTCAATCAGCTCGTAGTGCAAAAAGGGATAACGTTTTATCTGATCTTAAGGATATTAAAGCTCCCACCCTTCTTCTTTGGGGTGAGAATGATTTGATCACAACTATGGACGTTGGGGAAACCTTCCATAAGGCAATTCCTCATTCTAAACTTGTTACAATTGGAAAATGTGGCCATGCTCCTATGATAGAACATCCACAATGGTTCTCTGATGAAGTTGAGAAATTTTTGAAAGAGCATTCCCTGTATTTTAATCGGCAGAAATAACAACTAGGAGGAAGCATGGCTGAAGATCCAAAAGTTGCGCAGAAAGCTCCTTATGTTCTTGATATGGAACCAGGAATTTATTGGTGGTGCTCATGCGGGCATTCAGCTTCGCAGCCATTTTGTGATGGTTCTCATAAGGGCACAAGCTTTAGCCCTAAGGAGGTGCGTTTTTCTGAGAAGACTAAAGTGGCATGGTGTGGCTGTAAACATTCAAAGAATGGCCATCAATGCGATGGAACTCACGAAAACTTGTGAGCTGAGAACCAATCAAATTAGAGGCCGACGGGTAATTTGGTCTGAAGAACAACTCAGGCAGGTTCATTTTATTCTTCATGTAAGTTCAGAGAAAAAAAGATTGAAGGTGGACAGTTATGAAAATCGATATTGAGAAAACCTCTCTGCTGGCAAAAACAATTCGCATGCTGTCCGTTGATGCGATAGAAAAAGCAAATTCTGGGCATCCAGGGATGCCTATGGGGGCTGCTGACTATACAGCGGTGCTATGGAATTACTTTTTGCACTTCGATCCAAAAGATCCCGAATGGTTAGGTCGAGATTATTTCGTGTTGTCGGCAGGCCACGGATCAATGTTGCTTTATTCTCTCTTGCATTTGTTTGGATATGAGCTGCCGATGTCCGAGCTTGAGAACTTCAGGCAGTGGGGGAGCAAAACTCCTGGTCATCCAGAGTTTGGATTGACACCAGGTGTTGCTACTACCACAGGCCCATTAGGCCAGGGCTTTGGAAATGCAGTCGGAATTGCATTATCTCAAAAATTACTCGCAGAGAAGTATTCACCAGAGATATTCAGAGGCCAAGTCTTTGGGGTGGTGAGCGATGGTGACTTGATGGAGGGTATCAGTTCCGAGGCTGCTTCTATTGCCGGGCATCTTGGACTTGGTAATCTTGTTTTCATTTATGATGACAATCACATATCGATAGGGGGTAATACATCCATCTGCTTTAGCGAGGATGTTGCAATGCGTTTTCAAAGCTGTGGTTGGTATGTGCAAAAAATTGATGGGCACGACATTCAGGCTATTGCCGATTCACTTCAGAATGCTGTGTCTGAGTCGGAAAAACCTTCAATTATAATTGCAAGAACGACTATTGGTTTCGGAAGTCCTAATAAGTCGAATACTTCCGAAGTGCACGGAAGTCCACTTGGAAAAGAGGAAAGAGAACAAACAAGAAAAAATTTGAACTGGCCAATCTCCACCGATTTCTATATCCCAGACGAGATTCTTGAGTTTTGTGCCGCATCAGTTGAAGTAAAAAGCAAAGAAAGAAAAGAGTGGGATGCCTTTTATTCCAAATGGTCTAAGGAACATAAGTCTTTGGCAGCCGAACTCGATGCCCAACTTCACAACTCGATTCCAGCCAAACTTGAAGAGGAACTTGAGGCAACATTCTCTAAGTCAAAAAAAGATGCCACGCGGAATCTGTCTGGCCAAGTGCTTCAAGTGCTTGCAAAGCATCTTCCCTTTCTTATAGGAGGATCTGCGGATCTGGAACCATCTACCAAAACTCTTATTAAAGGTTCAGCGGACATTAAGAAGAATGAATTCACCGGAAGAAATATACGTTTTGGGGTTCGAGAGCATGCAATGGGAGCCATAGCTAATGGACTCGCCTATACAAAGCTTTGGATTCCATACACTGCTACATTTATGGTTTTCTCGGATTACATGCGACCTACGATTAGGCTGGCAGCACTCTCACACCTTCAAGTATTGTTTATTTTTACACACGATAGTTTTTGGGTGGGTGAAGATGGTCCAACGCATCAACCAATTGAACAAGCTGCAAGCTTGAGACTGATTCCAAATACTTATGTTTTCAGGCCAGCTGATGGTTTAGAAACAGCAATGTGTTACCTCGCAGCTCTTAAAAGAAATAAAGGCCCAAGCGCACTCTTATTGACGCGGCAAAATGTTGAGCCTTTAGTAAGATCGGACTCATTTAAGCCTGAAGACATACTAAAAGGAGCTTACATAGTTGCAAATCCAGATGTTGAAGACCTAATAATAGTCGCAACCGGCTCTGAAGTTTCACTTTGTATCGAAGCAGTAAAGCTTCTAGAAAACAAGGGACTAAGGGCTCGTGTGGTTTCAATGCCTTGTGTGGAGTTGTTTCTTGAACAAGGTTCGAAATACATAGAGAGTATTCTTCCTAAAGGATCTACCCGTGTCTGCGTTGAAGCTGGAGTGACAACAGGATGGGAGGCAGTCGTTGGTTCAAGTGCGCTTATAATCGGCTTAAATCATTTTGGGGCCTCAGCTCCGGGAGAGATCCTAGCTGAAAAGTTCGGATTTAGTCCCGAATCAGTGGCAGAGAGAATTGAGGAGTATTGCTCTCTATAGGGTTGTGCTATTAACGTTCCTCACGTGTTGTGCAGTTTCCCAGTCTTGTGTCCTCCAGAGCGCCCCTGAATGATTTGCAGACATCGAATGAGGTAGGGCTTAGCTTAGAATATTCAGACGTTATGGAAGAGGGGGCGGGTAAGATGCCTAGAATTATTCCAATTTTAAGTGATTAGGTAGAAGCCAGTTATCTAATTCTCTCCTCAAATCCTTAAGTGATGCTCTTTCAGAGGGATCAGGAGGGATTGGGTTGACAGCCAAGTGGTTGATCGAATCTGGAAATATTTGACACTGGCGGGAATACCATGAAAGAAGCCCAGCTAGCTTTTCCCAAGATTTCTCGCAGGTGCCTCTAGCTGCCGCCATAACGTCATCTGCAAATTCAATTGAACGGCCAATGTCTTCGAATGTTTCCAAGCTTCCAAGAATTAATGCCTTATAGATTGGAATGACAGAGCATGAAAGCAATGCATCACTAAAGGGTTTGGTTCCTGTAATTATAGAAAGGTACTTGCAGATCTCTCTCTCTCAACCTCGTAGCCTCCAGAATCCTGGGAAGGACTCTCCTTCTCTCCGTAAAATTCACATACCCCACTTTCAACGGTAGCTTCTTCAAAAAGTCGCCAAAGCAATGGCCCTCTAAAGCTTGCAACCGAAGATGCCCCACGTGATCCATAGTACTCTCCAATGTATGTCACTACTGCGTGAAATAGTTCATGGAGCAACAAACGAAAGTCCAAATAACGAGGAGGAATAACAATTGTTCTTTCATTGGCTATATGATATCCCAGCACCTTTTTATCTGGGCAACATTGATCAAATTCTACGTCGGACAAGACAACCAATACCAACGAGTCAAGCATCTGATTGATTTGCATAAGAAGCGGTCCGCCGTGTTTAAGGCGCATGTACCCATCAAACGACGCTCTTGCAATTGCGAGCCCCCCAGTCGCCTTGTTCAAAACTTCGTTTCTGTCTTCTATTATGGAATTACTCATGATGACATTTGAGCGACACATACGATCATTGACGGGAAACACTAATTGGCGTTCAAGAAATCCATTAGATGGAAGACTCGAAGGAGATAACAACGGAACCGAGCTGTACAGTTTTAGGGTACTATTGTCAGTTTCTCTTGTCCGATTAAATCCCTCCTGCATTGGTTCGGCTATAGACTGGTTTTCCTTTTTATCTCCAAGCGCCACTACCACACCGCCAAGCTTCAACAATATCCCAGATCTAAAATCGCAGACATGGCCAGGTTGAAGATCCCGCCAGGCGAGCTCTGAAAAACTGTAATATTGAATCCCATTTGTTGATGGCACATATGACTTATCCCTTTCAAATGCGCCGTCAAGCACTCTGTAGGATCCGTCCCAGAGCCTAGATACTGTCATGTGTTTAACACTCACCGTATTCGGCAGCCCAAAAACTCCACCTCTTCCGAAGATCCTATTCTCCCCAGGCTCAAGATAAAGAGTTAAAGGCTTCCCTTCATATACCCTCTGGGTGATGGGTGCACCCTCACAAGATGGGAATAATTCAGTATACAACGGCTGATTTTCAGGCTCCGAATCGGGCGAGGGAATGTGGTGGATTGCGTCATTCATTTTTGGAAACTCGATAACCTAGGCCAAATCTACACAAAAGCAGTTATTGCCCCACCATAACAAAAGATACCTAGATCCGTCACTTTTTAAAAAAAAAGATCCAAGGAAGAGATGTTATGTGGCAAGGCACCGGAAGCTAACTACATAGTAAATGTTCAAATGAGCAAAGGGTTAACGTATTGAAAAATAGAGTCTTTCTCGTTAATACAGATCTGTTGTTGAATGATTAATGGCTGGTGAATCCGAAATAGGCATCAATACTATCAAGGAACTAGAAAAGGCAAAAGTAATTCTCAAAGTATTGCTTGCGGGCATGAAACTACCCCGGCATTATTTTCTCAGAGAGGTTGCAGCGATCCTGAGGCAACTCTATGGACTCCAGTTCAAATTGGTTGCAATCACAAATATTATTAAAATGAGCTTCAAGACTCGTAATAATTGTTGAAAATATAAAACTTAAGTATGTATCTCTACTCATTCACCAAACTTACACAGCGTAGCTGGAAAAAAGAGAGAATATTGGAGGCAATGAAGATATTTATTATTTTGATTATATGCCTCATCCCTTCATTGATTAATGCATAGGGAAAAAGCCGAAACAACGATACCAAAAAGCAGAAAACGGAAAAATTGAGCCCCACTATGGGTATGATAGATTATAGAGCAAAATAATCCTTATATTCTCAATCATCTTAGTCTAGTGAGGCGAAACGGGAGTTGCTTCTCTTGCGAAAGTTCAATACCCTTTTTTAGGATGCTGTATCAGGGGTTTTGTGGAATGCCCTAGCCTAAAAGTCGCGCTGCTTTTATGGCATCTTGTAGTATTCTTGGGAATTTCAGATTTGACAGGAGTTTATAATGACAGAGGAAGTAAACAATGATTCTATAACCGAGAGGATGGATCGTTTTTCCGAGAAACTTAGTTCTTCTTCCGTTGAAAGAGTCGATACAGCAAAGGAGGTATTCCCCTATTTTTCGGCTGCCGAATGGATATTCTTTTCAATTCTTCTTATTGCCGGTCTCTTGCTTCGTTGGATTAGTCTGGATTACTTACCTCTTCATCATGATGAATCCATCCATGCTATGTTTGGACAGTATTTCTATGATTTTCCAGAACTTCAGTATTATAAATATGACCCAGAATATCATGGACCTACTCTTTATATGCTCTTAAGGCTAATTTACACGTCCTTTGGTTCGACGGACGCTTCAGCTCGAAGCCCCATAACTATTATTGGTTCTTTGATGATTTTTGTCCCATTTTTATTTCGGCGTTATTTAAAGCCAACGACTACTCTCTTCTTAACGGCAGCTATTTCACTTTCTCCAACTCTTGTGTATTGGTCGCGCTTCCTTCGAGAAGATTTCATCGTAATTTTTGGAATGTTTCTTGTGTTGTATGGAGCAACTTTAGCGAAAGAAAGCGCACGATCTTTTTTCATCTTGACAGGAATTGCCCTTAATTGGGCCACTAAGGCAAATGTCTTTGTATTTTTAGGAATACTTGTTGGGTACCTAATCTTCGAATTTTTGTTTAGCTACTTCATTTTGAAAAAGGAAGAAACTCATCTTAGAGCTATAATTAACCATTTACGCCTTTTCCCAGTTCAAGTCGCAGTTTCTTTTGGTTTTGCTGCTTTTTTGTTTACATACATAATTAGCTCTGGCTATAGACATATTGAGGCTATTTCAAATGGTCTTGGTTTGCGAGGCCTTCAGTATTTCATTCTCAAACTGGTAAATTTTGGAATAGCTCCGATGGCAGAGAAATGGAGCGATGCCATGAGGCACGATGTCTTGCTCTATTGGCTTGGGAAGCACTCCATCGAGAGAATCCAAGGACCCTTCAACTTTCATATTTATCAACTTAGCTGGTATGAATTGGTCTTTATGTGTGCTTTTCTAATTCACTTTATCTTTTTCTATCTGAACGCGGGTAAGGCTATTAAGGTAATTGCAGCCGCTGTTTGGACCACAGCTATTGGTCTTTTCCTTTTTTATCGTTTCAATACAGATATCAACCTTAGCAATCAGATATTTTGGAAGTTCTTTAAGTTAAAAGACGCGAATGATTTGCTGGGTCTTTTTGTTCTCATGAGTCATGCTTTCTTTGTGACGTGTCATCATCTTTATAAACGTGATTATGCTTTGGCGTTTTTTGGTTATTATTTTACAGCGAATTTCTTTACTTATAGTTATCTAGGAGAAAAAGTCCCCTGGCTTTCTACCTATCCCTTTGTTGCTGGCTTAATCTACTTAGGGCTTTATTTTGAGAATTTGTGGCAGAATACTCCAATAGTGAACTGGTACGCTTATCCAGTAAGAAAGATTTTAATTTTTATTGGCGGATTTAGTTTTATTATTGGTCTTTTGTTTACTTTAGAAGAGCCAGCTTTTAATGATGGGTTAAAAACTAATGCGCCATATTTTGTTGTGGGGTTGGTACTTCCTGCTTTGGCCTTGGTGGATATTTACAAGGGGTTTTTAGGCACGTGTAATTTAAAAATTCTTTCTTTATTTGTACTTTGTATCTTCAATATCCGTATCGCGATAATTACCAATTTCCCCGGCAAGGACAAAGAGCTTGGTTACATTAGTCAGGTTCATACTACTCAGGAATTTAGAGATATTTCGCTTTTAATTCGCAGCAATATCGAGAATCAAGTCTTTGGCTCAAGGCCTTTGATTCATGTTTCAGGGGAAGCTTCATGGCCAATTACGTGGTATTTCAGGGGATTGCCTGAGTATAAGTTTGATAATTTGAATTCGGAGAAAAGGCCTCAATATGCCTATATATTCGATAGCTGGAAAGATGAAGGAAAGCAGGAAGTCCCTGAAGGGTTTATTGCAAGAAGAGTAAATTTGCGGGGCTGGTGGGTTCCGGATTTCAACCAGATGACGCTAAAGAAGTTTCTGAACTATTCAATCAATCTTGAGCCGTGGAGTGGAACGGGCTTCACTTATGTCAGACTGTTAACAAACAAGAAAATCCTTCCTGAAGGAATAGGGGTTCAGGGAGAGGGATAGGAAGCGCTATAGACTTTATATTCCCCTTCTGAAATTAAATTATTGAGACATTCGAAATTTGCAGTTGCATCTATTTTGTATCTTTGTTTTTCCAATGGGCCTACAACCGCATATTTAATTGATTCGGTCTCCAAGATTTGGCGACGTCTTTTGCAATCACTGCTCATATAAAATTCCTCTGTGAGCTTTTCTCGCCTTTCAATTTCAGCATAAGCACGATTTAGAAGTTGCACATGATTTGCCCAGCCCAGATAGCTGGTCTTTGATGCAAGAGTTGAGACATGTGAAGTGTAAGAATATGGATTACCTTGGCCTTCAAGCACTATGCCTTCAGGGAGTTGTTCTAATGCTTGAATAGTCTTGGCCGAACCAGGAAATTCTTTTTCAATACTGCTGAGTCCTCGGCTCTTTGGTTGAACTACTTGCGCGTCAGATTCGCGAAGAGGATCTCGGAGAGGAATAGTGTGCTCAAAAAAGGCAAGAAAGAGCACAAGGATAGCAATCTGGAATATTTTGTTAACAGAAAAAGCTTCTTGAGGCATTTTTATCTTTCCAAAGACTCTAGCTGTTAAATAGAAGCTAAACATATGAAGGAGAAGCCAATTGAGGGTGTAAACTTTGAAGATGGTATTCATCCTCTCGTTTTCTCCACCATAAGCATCGTCGACAAATAAAATTTCGGGGAAAATAAGAAGAACAATTGAAACCAACCCAAGAGCCTCGAATGCCAAAGTCAAATCCGAAACAGGGCTATTTTCTTCAAGCATGTGCTCCAAAATCTGTCTTATGAGCGTGAGGCTGAGTAGGAGGTAGAGGAAAACGCCTGCATCACTGTGCAAGAATGTTGTTCCAAGTACAAAAGCGGCAATTAAAGCAGACATTTTGTGTCTAATTAACATGATACTGGCCAAGGCGATTAAACTTAGGGGGAATCCAAAGTGCCTGAACATTTCCAGTGTAGTACTTTCGGGTATTGGGGGACGTACAAAGTGAAGAGGTGCATCCGCGGGAATTATATGCTTTGAGGAGAGAAAGAGAGAAAATCCTCC
>JAAZON010000242.1 GCA_012797725.1 SAR324 cluster bacterium
ATTAGGTGCTTTTGCTGATCCCTGCCATTGTGGCCATCATACAAGCTAAGCCAATTTTTCCTCCCCGAAAATTGCTCGTCTTATATCGCACCTGATGAAGCATGAAGTTCTCTGGCTACGAATTTCTCACTAATTATTTTAAAAAACGAGTTTTTGCACAGTCTGACGGCTCTGTATAAAAAACGTAGGGCTTTAGGAGCACTCTCTTGTCAGCCGTCCAGAAAGTTTATTGAGAGCACTAAACTCTCTGAAACCTTTGTCTGCCCTATGTTTTTTATACTTTGTTGTGCGTTCGTGCTTTTTATTTTTTTTGTCCAGCGTTGGGCAGGAACACTCTTTGGCTGGTTTAGGTCTGTGTGATGGCTTGTGTGACCAGCCAATGTGTGTTGCTGCGAAGGGGTTGCTGTCATAGTAGTCCGTCAGGGTTAAAACTGTCGTCTCCTCCCGTTTGGACGTTGTAAATCTCGAACGAGTCACCCTCTCTCCAAATTACCGCTATATTTTCTGCTGTGCAGAAGTCAATTATTCCTGCGTCCGGCTTCCTTGAGAAAACCAGAATTTCTTTGATGTCAGAAATGCCCATCTGTTGCTGAACAATGGAGAACTTGTAGTATTTCAGTTGTCCAACCCCTTTTACCGTTTGCTTCTCTTGGTCTGTGGCGGTCTCCAATATTGTCTTTACTTCATACAATAGTGCGCTGTTTTCTTTGATACCAAGGCAGTCAAATTTGCCTTCAAATAGTTTGAAACCACATTTGTCATTAAGTATCGCCAATAGCCGAACTATTTCCTGATGCTCGGAAAGTCGGTCCTGTCTTGTTTTGATGGCATCTGATAAGTCAATGCTCACCGAAGAAATAACTTTGAGTGTCGGGTCTTTTGCAATATCATCAACACCTACCTCCCTATAAGTTGCTCTTTCTTTTGTTGGAACATCATATTCTTCTTCAGTTGAAATCTCATCCTCTGTAACTACAATATGTCCTACTGGATATGCTTTGCTAGCAATTCGGTCAATGTCGTCAAGTTGGTCAGCAATTCCAGGAAGGATTTTCACTGCATTTGCAGCCATTGCCTCAGATGTCCCGGTTTCCTGAATTATTTCCGCAATGCTCAATTGAGCAAGGTTGCAAATCCGTTCAAATTCTTCCTCTGAATCATTCTCCGCTTCCAAAGCAAGCATTAGCTTGGGGGTTTCAATACCGGGAAACTTGTTCACGAGTTTTAACAGAATACGATACGGATGGCTGATTTCACCGTCTGTTCCTTCAAGCCCTAATTGAAGCATCGCGTTTTTCCAAAGCTCTTTTCTTAAATCTGCTGATTCTGTACCGAGTAGTTGTTTTGCTGCTGAATTAAGTTTCGCTTTCTTATCTGGAAATACGGTAATAAAACCGAGCAGCTCGAAGAACCTTCTAATGTCCCGTGAAACCGTAAGATAGCCTCTGCTTGTTGCGGGCTTTTCCTGCTCTCTTTCTAAGAATTCGTCAATCGAAAGTGTTTTGTCCCGATAAGTATAAATTCCATTACGTGTTAGCTGTTCGCCAAAATTTTCGTCAGTGAGTGAAGTATCACTATCTATGAGTTGCTTTGCTACCGCCAGTGCGTTGAACAACTTTTCAAGGTCATTGAATTGATGCGGGAAATTCTTCATTTGATGGTTTCAATTTGTTCAACTTGTTGGATTCTTTGATTGGCGATTTCAATATAATCAGGGTTGATTTCTGTAGCAAGAAAATCCCGTCCGTTAACCAATGCGCTAATGCATTCGGAACCGCTCCCGGCAAATGGAATATAAACCAAATCTCCTTTATTACTGAAATGCTTAATTAGGCGATTGCAAAGTGCAAGTGGTTTTTGTGTTGGATGATCAACTTTTTCGTCTGAAAATCGCTTCCCGGCAAGTGTTGGAAATGCCCATACATCTCCGGCCAACCTACCTTTGGGATTTGGCTTCCAAACTTTGCCGTTTTTCGTGATTTTATTTTTTAGTCTATCTTGGCTTTTGTATGGTTCTCGAATTTCATGGTAAGTAAAATCATCTGTTTTAGTAAACCAAAGAAG
>JAAZON010000243.1 GCA_012797725.1 SAR324 cluster bacterium
GTATTTCAACTGGCCAAGGAATATGGACCTCAATTATGGGAAACGATTTCCAGTTATTGGGCCAAGGGGAAGACGCTTGCCGTTATAGGACCGACGGCATGCGGCAAGGATTCGCTTATTGCACGATTGCAGGGTAAACCTGTGCCAGATATTCATATCAATACAGGTATGCCAGAAGATGTCGCCGAATATAGGGTGGAATACCCTATAGAAGGGGGGAAGAAAATTTCCTTTACGGCTAACAAATCACTCAATGTTGGGGGTGAAGAACCCGATCGGGATGAGCACTGGGCGGATGTCTGTAAAAATGCAGATGTTATTTTTTATATGCTTGATGCGCAGAAGTTTCATGCAGCTTCTATCCCAACCTTAAGCCGTCTTAAGAATGATATGCGCTGGCTTACGGCCGAACTTGGCGATAAAAACAAATTTAAGCTGATTATTGTATTGAACAAGTTTGACCTTCTGCTTGGTGAGGAAGGACTGGATAATCTTGAAAAGGTGATGCAGGAAGTCGGTGCTCCTATGATCAATGAAATCAAGAATGTGGCCCAAAAAACACTGGGAGTAAAAAAATCGCATCTTAGCGCGGTTCTTCCTCTATGCACCACTGACGGTTATCTTTTTAGTCAACTCTTCCCACCTTTACTTCTGGCGGCAGCGGAAAAATAAACAGGCACTCCTGACATGCAGACCATAATCATACTGCCTAATTATAGTCAGAGTGACGAAATTTGTGTCATTTATCTCGAAAACAAAGAATGGAAATTAACGTCCTATTCTCAAGTCGTTCCTAGATTAAAACTTCCGAAAGGGTGCGGGCGTGGTATTCCTGCGCCTGTGTTACGCGTGCATTCTAATCTAGACTTTGTCTTGGGTCAGTTGGTCTTTCGTTCAGATACCAAGATCGCCTTAAAAAGCTGTAATGCAGGAAAAGATACGACAGGACGTAGCGTTTTTTTAACTGCTATTGTCGAAGGGGTAGACGAAGCTAATTTTCACGTTGATCCTGAATGCATTAAGGTGGTGCAGCATTCCGATGTCTATCTGATGGATGACGCACAGAGCCAAGCACTAGAGGACGCCCTAACTCGTCTGAATGAACCTTCCGATGAAAGTGTTAAAGCGCTTGAGAAAATGTGGGAGAATGCGGAAGCGAACCTCCAGTATTCACACTTTACGAGTGTTTCCTTTGAAGGGGTTAGTTATCTTCCAGACAGTGAGAAAGCCATTTTTGATAAGAAGGATAGTAATGCTCGGCAGACCCCAGTTGGGATGCCAAAAAAAAAACAACAGGAGAATGGTAGAGTAAAAAAAGTTTATGACAAAATAATATTTATAATATTTATAATATTTATAATACTTATGTTAGTAATCGTAAAAATAATGCAAAGTTGATTGCGGTAGTGTTCTTGCGATTATGTACAGAAATAATTTCATATATACACCGTCAGTATCCAATATATCCGAAATTACTCGCCAAGATTTATCGGAAAGCCGGTAATCTCTTCTTTATCCTCATAGGTGACCTCAATAGGATACGCTCGAAGAGCGGTTGTTTGATAATCTCCTCTTGTGATTGTCGAGTAACACCAATTCCCCACGCCGATTTTCATCCAGAATGCGGGGATTTCGGTCTGGTTTTGAAGAAGAGGGTGCTATTGGTGGGTTCTAGCGAAGTGGAGTTGGTATAATGTTGTGTTGTTTTCGATTAATGGTTTGGGGATGATTTGGCTCTGAGGCTCTTCTCATTGGACAAGTCGTTCAGCGTCTAGATCGCGGGGTTTTGAAGATCCGCATCGGATTAAACGTGAGACGGCCACTTTTTCTCTGATTCGCATAGCTCAGAGCCTGATCGAAAGTGAATTGAATGATTTCAAACGCTTAGTAGGCACTGATTTTCATGGTGAAGGCCGAATAGGTATTTTGGCTTCCTAATCATGCTCTGTGGTCATGAAGTTGAGGGCAATACTCCCCATGCCTCATTACTCTCAATTCGAACGACGTGCTGTTTTCTGCCAAAAACCATCAGAACGCTTTTTGAGTCGGGCTCTTAGGTTCGATTCATCATCCCTCCCCTCCACCTATCAATACTTGCAGGAAATATTTCTGAGGAAGGGGGTGATGTATTTATTTATTATTTTGATATTTCTTTGTCGCTCTTTCCAATGATTAGAGTTCCAGCTCCAATAACGGCAGCGATGCTGGCTGTGGTTATGATTGCTTTATTTCTTTTATTTCTTTTATCTGATCTAATCTTCTCTAATTTTTCTTCTTTCATCTGATCGATTATGTTTTTACCTCCATGTTTGATAGCTTCAAAAGCGACAGTGGAGCAAATATTAGCTAATATGTCTAACATTGTTCAATTTCCGTTCGTTGTAAAAACCAATACCTTGGAATACGTTTCAAGAGGACTGTCAAACACTATTACGGTGTGTCGTCAGTTAAGCAGGATGATGATTGAGGCGAACTGAACGGCTGTGAGGATGGTCGATTTCAGTTTATCGTAGCGGGTTGCTGTAGTTATGAACTGTTTGAGTTTGTTGAAGGGACGCTCAATAAGATTTCGCTCCCAGTAAAGAGTAAAGTTTGTTTCCCGTTGTATCGTTCTGTTTCTTTTTTGGGGGGGGTAGTGTTGAAAAAGTCGTGCTTGCTTTGAGAGTGAAGCACTGATTCACTCTTCGCAGGAGGAGCCTGCAAATGATGGGTGA
>JAAZON010000244.1 GCA_012797725.1 SAR324 cluster bacterium
CCTCTGGGGATCGATTTGCCGAGTAAATTGCGGGTAAAAATAAATTAAGCATTTAAAGAATCCAGCAAAAATAATCAAGATAGAAAGTCGCTTTGTCAAATCGACAATTAATCAAGTTTATGTCAGCAATCACAAATAGGGCAAGTCCTCTAGTGCCGCTTTCAAAAAGTCTTTCCACTGTCGACCATCACTGTTAAAGCGGCACTGGCGACACGACTTCGCTACGGCTTCGTCGTGCAAGCCTGACGGGAACCAAATAACAAGGCCAGTCTGTGTCTGCGGAGAGGTAAGACTTAAGCGGTCGACCAATCGCGGCGGTGAAAATACTTTTTGAACGGCGTAGTAGTTACTTAGAGAGGCACTAACGGATTTTTCGGCTTTGTGGTAACAAGGCCCTCCCTCCTCTTTCCCTTGAAGACTTTTTGCCGGGGAATATTTTGATCCCTCAACATTTCAGGACCTAATAAGCAGATACTCAGACCTTTTATTGTGAGGTCAGTTGGGCAGGGTCTTGATTTGCTTAATTTCCGGGCAGTGACGATTTTTGTCATTTATGAACTCAAGCAAAAACCAAATTTAGCAAGATTAAATGAACTAAGTATTCAAGACTTCGAATAATTCCCTGTAGGAGTAGTTATCAGTATTTTTAAGTGCTTTTGGCATGTTTTCTGCAAACTTAAATTTCGAAGTTTTGCTTTGGTTTTAGGTGGCTTATGAAGGCAATATTTGTAAATTTAAGGACTTGGCGCAAGACACCAAAGAAGTGTTTTGATAAAGGCTTTACCCTTATCGAGCTCCTTGTTGTAGTTAGCCTTATAGGTGTTTTGAGTGCTATTGCCATTCCTCAGTACAGTCATCACAGAGAAAGAGGTTTTGACCTGATTGCCAAACATTCCTTGCGAGTTACCGCGGTTGCAGAGGAGGCCTATTATGTCGAGCATGGTGAATACATTGATTGCAATGAGTCGAATTGCTCAGCGCTTCTTCCAAATCTCGATCCAATCCCAAGTGGTGTTCAATTGAATATAACCACAAATGCCGACGACTTTATTGGTACGGCCTCTCACATTAAAGGCAGTGGGGAAGTTTATAGGTGGTAAAATTCTCCTCTTTACATATCTTGTTCGGGGTGTGAATGCTTGATTGAAGCTCAATGAGCCATCTATCCTTGAGTCACTCCAAAGAATTAATTAATATACAGGAAACAAAAAGGAAAAATCCCGTGAAAAAGCCCGAACTAGTCTCACCAGCTGGTAATCTTGAGAAGTTGAAGATCGCCGTACTATATGGGGCAAATGCGGTTTACTTAAGCGGTGAGCGATATGGGCTTAGAGCATCGGCAGATAATTTCAACAATGATGAGATTAAAGAAGGAGTGGAGTTTGCCCACGCACGAAGATGTAGAGTTTATGTGACCCTTAATGCGTTAATGCACGATGAGGATTTAAACGGCTTAAAAGAATACTGCAAATTTCTTCAGGCAATAGATGTAGATGCGGTGATTGTTTCAGATCCAGGAGTTCTTGGACTGGTAAAATTACACTCGAATCTTCCGGTTCATATATCTACACAAGCATCCTGTCTTAACGTGTTCTCTGCGAAATTTTGGAAAAAACAAGGAGCTCAACGAATAGTAGTTGGTCGTGAACTAAGTATTAACGAAGCTTCGAGAATCCAAGAAGTGGCTGATATAGATACTGAAATGTTTGTTCATGGATCAATGTGTATGGCATATTCAGGACATTGCGCAATATCAAATTACACATCAGGTCGTGATGCTAACCGAGGAGGTTGTGTACAATCTTGTCGTTTTGGATATTCACAGGGCCTTAGAAGGGGAAAGAATATTAATGGAAATGGAAGAAGTGGCACTCTTTTACATTTTTTGTCTTCTAAAGATCTTTTTGGATTATTTTTGGTCCCAGTGTTTTTCGAGAAAAAGATTTGCGCTCTAAAGATCGAAGGAAGGATGAAATCGTCTTTGTATGTTGCTGTTGTTACGAGTGCATATAGACAAGCGATAGATGCATATGCAAATGGAGCTTGGAATGGAGAATTAATAGAGGACCTAATAGATCTTTTAGATTATGTGCCACATCGTGACTACACAGAAGCATCCCTCTTACGTCCGGCGGGGATGGATAGTGTATATCAAGAGAACAAAAGTACTTTGCTCAACACATCAAAAGATATGCTTGGGATAGTGTTAGAATCGGACGATTCTAAGCTCCTTATTCGAAATTATCAGAGTTTAAAGCAGGGCGATGATATCGAGTTAATTGGATTTAATGGAGATAGAATAGAAATTCGTGTGAAAAGCCTGAGAAATGTGCTTGGAAATAGCGTTGATGCTGTGAGGCAAGAATCCCTAGCGATATTGCCACCCCTTAAAGGAGTGACGCCTTTCCAAATTCTGGTTAAAACTGCAAGTCGCTCAATGTCAGGTAGTGTCTCTTCAGGAGTGCAAGTAAATGCAGATTAATACCTTTGTGAACTCTGCAGAACAGTTAGATAAATGCCTGAAAGTTCCCTCTCTCAAAGAAGTGCTGTTGGAACCAGAAATTTTGGCACGAAGAGGTCGTTTGGGTATCGATGAGATCTCCAGATTAGCAAGATATGC
>JAAZON010000022.1 GCA_012797725.1 SAR324 cluster bacterium
AGATAGTACTTTTATTTGCAGCAGACTTGAAAGCGATGCAGGTCCCACTAACAATTGGGCCAATCCAGAAGAGATGAAATCAAAGTTAATGCAGCTCTTTAATGGAGCAATGCGTGGTAGGACGCTGTATGTTATCCCTTTTTGCATGGGTCCTCTCGGATCTAAAATTTCTCATATCGGGATAGAAATTACAGACTCTGCTTATGTCGTTGTAAACATGAGAATAATGACTCGTATGGGCAGGGAAGTCTTGGATTCCCTTGGATACAGTAATGACTTCGTCCGCTGTTTACACTCCGTGGGCTTACCAATTCCGCCCGGTGGAAATAGTCCTTCCTGGCCTTGTAATAAGGAGAAATATATCGTTCATTTTCCTGAAGAACGAAGTATTTGGTCTTTTGGGAGTGGATATGGGGGTAATGCCTTACTTGGAAAAAAATGCTTTGCCCTTCGAATTGCTTCTTGCATGGCCAGAGATGAAGGCTGGATGGCTGAACATATGTTGATACTCGGTATGGAATCTCCTTATGGGGAAAAGCGCTATATGGCAGCCGCTTTTCCGAGTGCCTGCGGAAAGACAAATCTCGCAATGCTTGTTACACCACCAGCACTAAAAGGTTGGAAGATCTCTACTATAGGAGACGACATTGCATGGATTAAACCTGGTGAAGATGGGCGGCTTTATGCAGTAAATCCAGAAAAAGGCTATTTCGGTGTGGCGCCAGGTACCTCCATGAAGTCCAATCCTAATGCAATAGAGTCCCTTTCCCGTAACGCAATTTTTACAAATGTTGCACTAAGCCCTGAAGGGGATGTCTGGTGGGAAGGCATGACAGAGAGTCCCCCGCCCCATTTGCGTGACTGGCGTGGAGAAGACTGGACTCCAGACTGTGGTAGGTTGTCCTCGCATCCCAACGCTCGATTTACCGCACCAGCCGCTCAATGCCCATCTATTGACCCCGATTGGGAGAATCCGGAGGGAGTCCCAATTGACGCATTTATATTCGGAGCAAGAAGAGCCACTACCATTCCTCTCATTCTAGAAGCTTTCTCGTGGATTCATGGAGTCTATGTCGGAGCAATGATGGGCTCTGAAATGACAGCTGCCGCAGCTGGAACCATTGGACAAGTTAGAAGAGATCCTTTTGCTATGCTCCCTTTTTGTGGATATCACATGGCTGATTATTTTAGAAATTGGATTGAAATTGGTTCTAGATTAACCAATCCGCCTAAGATCTTTCACGTGAATTGGTTTAGAAAAAACTCAGAAGATAAATTTATCTGGCCAGGATTTGGAGAAAATATTCGAATCCTCAAATGGATTTTCGATAGGATTAACAACAATTCAGGCGCTATTGACACTCCTGTTGGCCGAATTCCAACATATGATGATATCGACTGGACTGGTTTAGAAAACTTCTCAAAAAATGCCTTTAACAATATTGTTGAAATTGACAGGTCAGCCTGGAAGCAAGAATTGAATTTCCAGAAGGAATTTCTTGAGAATCTTGGAAACAAGGTTCCACGAGAATTAATAGATGAATACGCTAAACTCGAGAAAGGGTTATCATAAGTATAAGGAGAGATTAACTTGGGGTTTTCTTTGTCCTGAGCATCTTAATCAAATGAAGTCTCTAGTTTTGGTAGCCCTTGGAGCGTAGAGAGGCTTCAATAGCACAACCTACATCTTCATCATCTTCGGCATCCAAGTACCGAGATGTATCCGCACGAAATATTTTGAAAACCCTGTGTGTGGTTTTTCTTTGACGAGGCTTAGGGATCTCGTCGTCGTCATTAATCATCACAAAACCAGATTCTGTGCCATTACCTGAATCTGCCCCAAAACTGACATCACCCTTAAACCTCATAAAACCCCCTTCGAACCTCAATAAAAACTAGGAGACTCCTAATTCCATTATCCACTCTTCTAAGATTTATACTTCCGTTTTAACTGCAAATGAGAATGGTCATTCTATATGAGAGCCTATGATTTGGCCCCAAGCACAAGACTTGAGTGAAGTATTAACTGAAATAGACAGATTCGCACATTTATCAACTAGGACGTTGATAAGACTAACATCTCTTTGGGGCATCAAGTCTCTCTTATTTACTCAATCTTTAAATTTGTTATCATCAAACGTAACTGCTTTACATTTGTTCGAAGTAGGAGAAGATCTTTGACCTCAAATCTTCCGAAGCGGCTTACCCAAATTGCGACTCCTTCTATTTCCACATGCTTCATTGAGCATAAAGAGGAACGCTTAAGATTCAGAAGCCTTCGATGGGAAGAAAGACCTGGTACACGTGAGTTATTACATGATCGAATTAAGGGACGTATTCGTTATATCTTAGATCGTCTCAAACGTGATTCTGTGGTGGTGCCGACATACCTTGGAGACGTCATTGTATCAAATGACACAAAGAAAGGGGCATACCGAGTCGCTCTACTCTGGCCTCACAAAGACGGGAAAATAAAGCACGACTATCGCCTTGGCAGACATGCTGTTCCGGAAACAGACAATGGATCAACACTTGTTATCCACGGCTTGCTATCCGCTGCCCTTCATACAATAGAAAACAGAAACAAAAAGCTAAAAACAAATCCTGGCTATGCTAGGAACAGACTAGGCAGTTAATGAATCCTGCTCCTCTTACACTCTCTATGATAATCACCGCAAGAAGGCTCCTTCTATTTTTCTGATATCCGTCTGTATGCTTACACTGATAATTTCAATAACGTTCTTATTTCAGCTGTTATTTCTTGTGGGGTTCTATTGATATCTACGGTAAATGCATCACCAGGAGGTTCTAATGCCTCAAATTGACTGTTTAAAAGCGCTGAATTCATATATTCATGTTTGCGAATGGCAAGCCGCATTTCAATTATTTCTGGAGTGCCTTTGAGATAGACGAACACAACCTCTTCATTATCATTTTTTAATATCGCTCTATATTTCTCCTTTAGAGCTGAACAAGCCAAGACGGCATTTGTTTCTGTAATCACAAGACGTTCAATTAAGCGTCTAAGCAGACGAAGCCAAGGCATCCTATCTTCATCTGTAAGGGGGATTCCTTTCTGCATTTTCTCCTTCATTTCCGAAGAATGAAAATCATCACCATCATAAAACTCCCAGCCTTCTTCTTGCGATAGCAGTTGCCCAATTGTGCTCTTTCCGCAACCGCTCACCCCCATTAGAACTATAACCATAATTGCTCTCTCGCCAATTCTAAAAAACTTCGTCAATAGCTAAAAAACTTAAACTTATATTTAGATTCCAGCTTATGACAGCTATCAACTATTACAAATCTTTACACTATGAGCATACACTAGTAACCTTCAAAAGTATCAAAAGACTATCTGGAGAAGATAAAATGGCACTGGCAGATGTTGGACTCATCGGACTGGCTGTGATGGGTGAAAATCTTGTTCTTAATATGGAACGAAATGGCTTTAAAGTAGCTGTTTTTAATAGAAGCCCGGATAAAGTTACCCACTTCGTATCGGGCTTGGCCGCTGGCAAAAATATAGTTGGGGCAAAAGATCTCAGAGACTTCATTGACTTGCTCTCAAAGCCAAGGAAAATAATCTTGATGGTTAAGGCTGGCCCTGCTGTTGATCAATTAATTTTACAACTTCGCCCCTTCCTGGAAGAAGGCGATCTCATAATTGATGGCGGAAATTCGCATTATAAAGACACTCAAAGACGGTCGACGGAGCTTGAGTCTGCTGGCATCCTTTTTAGCGGGACTGGAATCTCAGGCGGCGAAGATGGTGCGCTGCATGGTCCAAGTATAATGCCTGGTGGATCAAAAAAAGCATGGGATCTTGCGGCTCCAATATTTGAAAAAATAGCTGCCAAAGCTGAGGATGGCTCTCCATGTTGTGCTTGGATTGGTCCAGATGGAGCAGGACATTTTGTTAAAATGGTGCACAACGGCATTGAATATGCTGACATGCAGTTGATTACGGAAGCATTTTTTCTCATGAAGACCCTACTTGATCTTAACGCAAACGAACTGCACGAAGTTTTTAGAATTTGGAATGCAAGCCGACTCAATAGTTACTTAATAGAGATAACGGCCAAAATTTTCCTCGTGAAAGATCCAGATACAGGGAGGCCTTTGATTGATTTGATTTTGGATCGAGCTGCTCAAAAAGGCACCGGCAAGTGGACCACGGAAAGCGCTTTAGAATTGGGTGTTCCAACTCCTATGTTTTCTGAGGCTGTGTTCGCAAGATCCATGTCAGCCCTAAAAGCTGAGCGAGTCTATGCCTCCTCTATACTACCTGGGCCAAGAGTGAAAAAACTTAAGAGAGATTCATTCTTGAACTCAGTGGAACACGCTCTCTTTGCCAGTAAAATTTGCTCCTATGCCCAAGGTTTTGCCTTGATGAAACAAGCATCTGAGGAATATAGGTGGAGACTAGATCTCTCAAAAATTGCATTAATTTGGAGAAATGGTTGTATAATTCGTTCGCAATTTTTGGAGCTTATCGCAACTGCCTTTGCTGAAAACAACAAGCTGAACAATCTCTTGATAGCCCCCTATTTCAAAGATGTTCTTTTTACAGCACAGTCAAGCTGGAGGGATGTCATATGCACTGCAACAAAATATGGGATTCCAATTCCTGCCTTCGCTTCAGCCCTTTCATACTATGATAGTTACAGGCAAGACGTTCTAGCAGCTAATTTAATCCAAGCCCAAAGGGACTTTTTTGGGGCACATTCTTATGAAAGGGTGGATAAGGAAGGGACGTTTCATACTAATTGGGAACTTATGGCGAAAAATCCATGATTTTGTTCCTAAGCCTGTTTGATGCAGAAAGAAATAGCCCATAAGGGTTATTGTTGTACCCTTCAAGAAAATAAGGACTCTTTACCGATAGTTTGAGAACATTATAGAGACGGGGCTGCCGTATTGTTGTATACTTAGTTAAGCAGAAACCTGAAATGATAAATTTTATAAAAAGGTCTTTGCAGGACTTTATATAGAATAAGGAGAGAGTGTGGAACAAAGACAATCCCCCGCATATTTGTGGCTCCAGAAAGCTCAACCAAACATACGCTGGAGACTCGTAGGGCCAAACATTAAAAACCCCTTTGACTCCCTTGCAACCGAACAAAGACTTGAAGAATACGTGGGTGATAAATTTGCTTTGATGGAAGTTTGCCAAGTGTTAGCCATCATGGATGAATCTACAATACTCAAAATCACGGATCTTGACGCATTGCAATTCACCACTGAGCACCCAAACTTAGTGAGTCTATCCCGCGAAGATTTAGAGGCTTTCTTAAAGACTTCCGGGGTATGGGATAAGCTTATTGCCGAGTTCAGCGCATTGCAAAAAGCTTGTTCTGAGGAACTCAAAACGCGCTCCGGCGTTTTTTAATTTCAGATGCGCAACGAGTTTCACCACGATCTGATTCGAAATGGTCTGATTATACCCTATAAATGGAAATGACTATGGCGATCTGACAAAACCTTCACGTTTTGTAAAATTATTTATTTGCACTCCAAAACGTCTAGTAACTATGATGATTCCGCCTGAAGAGCCCGCTACTTTTTTTGCTTTTCGCGCTAAACTCTGACCAGAATCTCCACTGCCATAGGGCTTGCCATAATAGCGCTCTCCATACGGCCAACCACGTGACCAAAAACCCAAAGCTCCGATCCTTTTTTTGCAGTTCACATCATAAACATTCTTTTTCCGTGGCCCATACCAATACTTAAAATTCTGCACTATTAACGTTGCACCCCGTGCACCATGAACATTTATAGGCTTATACAAAATGCCCCCATCCCGAAACTTTTTTAACCGCACCAGGTTTCTGCAATAAGAGTTAACAGGAGTGCTACTGGGTGTAACTGTGGGAGTAACAGTCGGAGTCGCCGTTAGCTCTTGTGCCTCTGCACAAAAAATATGGAAAAGAAGAACCAAAATAAATGCAATTGTTCTCACGATCTCAAAATGTTCTCCATTGAATAGTTCTTAGCTATTATAAGAAACGTGATATCGTTCTTCAATCTTGTTTTTCTGAACTTATGCCTTCAAATTCATATCTTCTGCGACTTTAGCATAGACATTTAGGCTTTCATCATCAAAGCAGACAAGAAAGATTTTTTTTATACTGACACTTCTTGATAGAAAGCTCTGAATGACCTCTAGAGCTATTCTTGCAGCACGTTCCTTAGGAAATCCGTAAACCCCGGTGCTAATAGCTGGGAAGGCAATTGTTGATATACCGTTATCTACGGCAAGACTCAAACTCTGCTCGTAACATCTGCTCAGTAATAGGTCTTCCCCTCTTCTCCCACCTGTCCATACCGGACCCACGGTATGAATGATGAATTTCGCCCGCAGATTATAGGCCTTTGTAAGTTTTGCATCACCAGTCTCACAGCCGCCAATGTTTCGACACTCTTCCAGCAAACCAGGCCCAGCAGCCTTATGTATTGCTCCATCTACACCACCTCCTCCCAGCAAAGTTTTATTGGCCGCATTAACAATCGCATCTACGTCAAGGGTTGTTATATCCGCAATTATAATTTCCGCTTGGCCCTTTAATATCTTCATTGTGGTCTAGTCTCTTTAATCTTTCACGAGTGGAATTGAAAATACCTAAGCTTCTTTCGGCCATATACTGGATCGTAAGTTTCTGTTCACGCTCTGGAGTGCAATATAGCAAATACTCCTCAATTGTCTCAGTGTCACTCAAGCCTAAATCTGCTAGATCTCCGACAAGCTTAGCTAATGCCTCTTTACGAGCATTTCTTGAGTTTAAATGCTGATATGAGGCCAACGGAATAGCTAGACTTCTATTAACAATACGCTCTTGTTTGATTGGGTCAACTATGTTAGCCAATGCTTTACGAATTGAGTTTGGGGAGTGCCATTCCACTTGATTGAACAATTCCGGCCACTCAACTATAAAATGAATTGGACGAGGCGAAAATCGCTCAGTCTCAATTGGCCCAATCTCGTGGGCCGGATTCATACTCAAAGCCACCAATTCCCCGTTATGTCTATCAAAAAACTTCTTCAGATTTGTGATGGTTTTCAAAACCATGTAGCGAGAGGCTATGAATGCGGAGCCTTTCTCGCTTCCATCTACAACTATGTTAGATAGCTCATTGCAATCATCTGCTGACATACACGTATGGAATATCACATCAGGTCTCAGCATTGCATAAACCTTCTCGGCTCCCACAAAGGCAAGTATTAATTTCTGCACCAATGTCAATCGCTCCATTCGCAGCGGGTCTGGAAACAATTGCATCATGTCTTTAGGCAAATCATTTACAAGACCAGAAAGAAGCCATTTTGTTTCGCTATAAAAAGCTTGTGTTTGGGTTGAGCTATTATCGAAAAATTGATGAACTCTAGATTTTTCAAAACACCCTCCTTCTTGGAAAAAAATGTGTTTCACATCTAATGCAAATAACTTCCTAAGAATTTTATACTGGTATTCAGCGTGACTCTGGATAGTCACACTATCCATGCCATGTTTTATAGGTCTAAGTTGATAAAATCGCATTATGCTTCCATAGGCAGGATCGCCACCAAATAAAAGGTACTCATCATTACCGTCAACTCTAGGGTTGAACTGAATTTCAAGAATTCTATCGATGACTTCTATGCTCTTGGCATAACGAAGCAAATACGCCTTCAGGGGCATAACTTCCGGGTTAATTCGAAGACTTTCTCTTGAAATTAACTTTCGACGCCAATTAACAATATCAAAATTCATTTTCTCAAGAGCAAGTAGCTGCGCTTGTACAGAAGAAAGATACGAAAAATCTGACGGATCTATTTCAGCAGCTTCTCTAACTAAAATAAATTCTTCAGATGCAGCAAGTTTATTGCTTCTAAGAACCTTGGAAATTGTCGATGAGTTCAGACGATGTCTTTCTTCAATTCTGTTATTCTTTTCAGGTTTGCTATAAATGAGAGAAAGCTTAAGTGTTCCTCGATCCTTACTGCCCTTTGTTTCGAATAGTCTATAGCTGTCTTCAAGCTGATTTTTTGAGCCTTGGGCCCCTTCTTGGCCATTAACTTCCATTTCACTACTTCCTATTCTGTTCCTAGCCATAACAAGCTCTTGCTTGATAGGAACAGTTTAAGTCCCAAATGAAGTTATAGCTTTTTTTTCTAAACTGTATCCTTATGTCTGATGCTAAAATTCGAAAGCTAATTCATCTCGTGAATTCAGATACTTAAACGCCTCACAAGTAATTGCTCAAAAAGTGTGGTAAAGCAAGGTACAATTAAGATTTGGCAGCCAAGATAAATCTATAGGCTGTGCCAAGTCTTGAACGCATTTTCCAAGCCTTTGAAGAAAGCGAGAACTCGCTGGAAGAGAAGCCTTTGGACCGTGCGCTCGCGGCCATGCTTCTGCTTTGATGCTTCTTGCAGCAGTTGAAATGAGGATTCGATTAATGGTCAGAAAGATTAAGAACTAATTAGCGTAATGCCACTATCAAAATTAAATTATTTATGAAGCCTTTCCTTTAAGCAGGCTCTCTTATTTCTCATTTATTCAGTCACTAAATCTAAGACATCACTACCTATAGCACATCCAATTAAAATTTCCTTGTCCATCTCTCCAAAACGGTCGTAACATTTCTGGCATGCATCAAGTGCTATTGGAAATTGGCTTTCTTGTTGCATCCTTTTACAATAACTCATTGACTGAGAACAACCAAAGATGAGAGAGACAGCAACAATCAATAACAGAAAATCTTTTTTTTTCATTCACATGGCTCCTATATCCAAAAAATTTATATGGTCTATCCAACACCAAATCTCAAAAGCCTTCAGGGCATATCATAAGGCACTCAAACATCTGTTCCCTGCAAAACTTCCCATTGCTCCGCAAGAATTTCTATCTGCTCTCTCCAATATTGATTAGTACCAAAATATGAGAAAAAAGTCTTAAAAGACGGATCTTCCCATCTTTTGGCTATCCATGCTGCAAAATGAATAATTCGAAGAGTACGAAGAGCTTCAATGAGATTAAGTGTGCTTCTGTCAAAAGGTCTCAGCATTTCGTAGCCACTTAGAAAGATCTTTTGCTTCTCTTTAGCCACCTGATCTCGACCAGGGATTAGTAGCCAGATATCTTGAACTGGGGGTCCAACAAGCATATCGTCAAAATCCACCAGAGTAGGACCATCACTTCCCCACAACACGTTTCCTGCATGGCAGTCACCATGTATCCGCTGAACCTTTATCCCTTCGAACATTGGAGTTATGTAATCAAGGAGCAGTTCGGCATAGCGAAAATAAGCCTCTCTATAATCTTCTGGAATCATCCCTGAGACATTAAGAAACTCTATATTTTGGCGACCGTATGTTTCCGGGTTTATCCTCAGCCGATTAGGTGCTTCACGAACTGCTCCCACTGTGTGAAGTCTTGCAATAAGTCTCCCCATTCGTTCAAGGGCTGCTTCGTCAAGTTCTTGCTCGATGCGTCCCCCTTGTTTTGGGAAAACCGCAAAGAAAATCTTAGCTTCACTCATTTCTTGAAGTGTATTCCCCTTTGAATCCGAAATTGGAGCAACAACAGGGATTTCATTGTTAACACAATCTAGGATAAAGCGATGTTCATCAAGTATTTGCTCTTTTGTCCATCTGCCCGGACGATAAAATTTAGCCACAAGAAATTTCTCTGAGGGGCTTTTTATGCTTCTTTCATCAAGATCAAGCTCAATCTCGTACACTCTATTTTCCATGCTGTTAAGCGCGATGCTCCGCCCTGTGCATCTGTATCCCAACGCTTCAACAGCATCCAAGATGAGATGAGGCTGCAAAGAATAAAAGAAGCCTGTTTCTGAACTTGTATCTATTCCCTGTGGCATCCGTGTATAATATCCATATCTGGCTTTTTCTGGGAATAGTCGCTCAAGTTTAGTTTTCAGCCCTGGCGTTTCAGCTAACTACTTTTTTTAGACAAAAGCTTTCTCTGCTGAAGGGCCACTCTCTCAACCTGCCCAAGTGTTACAATCCAAGAAATCGGCCTTATTTCTAGTGCGCGTAAAATAGGTATCCGTTGTTCATCTCCTCACTTAGGCCGTGAAAGCTTTCATGAATGAATACTAATAAAATAGTATATTGCGCGAATCAACTTTAATCCCCTAGAATCTAAATCATTGTGACGGGTCAATCTTCCAGTGTGCAAACCGCGCATATGGTAAGCCAGAGGCACTAAACCCACTCTAGCATGCATGGCGAAAGTGGGTTCAGATGACATAGGTTTCAAGGCCCGAGGTAATGAAGATTAGGTACTATTGACTCCACTTTAAGGAGTCAAAATCGAGGTTTTCTGTTCAAAGAACATCTTAGGGTGTAAGGAGAACAGAAAGATTGTTCGGAGAACAAAAAAGCGGAGAGCAAAAAAAACGCGGCGGCCTTTCGGCCGCCGCGCACATGGTGAAGAGTTAGATACCCATGAGTCCTTTCGAGGAGAGTCGCAATCGGAGCTTGCGGCTCTTTTTTTATATGAACTCATTGTGTGACGGAGTCTAACTATTCTCCTTTGTTCAGAATTGCTTTCGCTCTTCCAAACCAAGTCAGAAACTCTCTATGAAGTGCCTGTCCTAAAAGCTGCTACCCTTAATACCTGGCTTCCTAGCTTATCAGCGTCTGCCTTTCAGTATTCCTAGCGGGCTTCGCATTCAGAGTCTGCCTTTTTTGGCCATTTTTTTCCTTCGGCCTTTTGGGCCGCGCAGAACTCTCTCTATTTTCAGCGACTATCCTTCATTCGAGTCAGTCACCTGAGCGCTGTTGCTTTCCGCATTGATAAATGCCTTTTTAAGGCAAGTTTCTTGGGATCCAATTAACTTTATTGTTACTGGCACTGGACTAAGCTTCTTTCGAAGATCCGCCCTTCTTCCGTGCCCCTCATGGAGGGCTAGGAACCTGCTGAGGCTATTCTCGCTTTCTGAAGACTTTCGCATTCCTTGCGAGGGAACCGGGAAGCAATCTTGACTATTGTCCGCCTCACGTCACATGAATAGCAGACTTTGAAACATTGCTATTTTCTCTCACTCCATTTACGGAGCGCCTGGTTCCTGCATCTTTAGAATTCTACCGAGCCTTTCAGCTCTTTTGAATCCTTTTGTCTTTCTTCGTTCCCTTCTCTCGCGCTATTTTGAGAAGGACGAAATAACCAGACAATCGATGCCACCTTTGAAGAGAACGCGCTCTCTTCTTGTGTCTTGGATTTCAGATTTTTCAATCTTTCCAAGATTTCCTCTTTTATGCGCCATCTTTCGATTTTGCCTTACGATTATTGCCGTTTCCAGCTTCAATCGTTTCGAGGATGGTAACAATCTAAGCTAATTGAAAGCAACTTTGCTTTCCAACTCTGATTTCTGTTTCTACATGTACTAGATCTCAAAGTCAATGAAATAACGCAGCCCATAAAAAAAACTTCCAAATTTCCACAGGTGTGGATAACGCTTCCATGCATTGAAAACTCAGGTGTTTTGCCTTTAACTAACTTGAAGTTCCAAGAACTTTTTCAAAAAAAATTTATATACCTTGTTTAGAGCATTCGTTCTGCAAATAATCGACTTTTGGGAAAAGGCAAAATAGCTAAAAAGCCCTTTTTTGTTTAACTCGATTTAACAAACCATCTTTATTTGCCAGTTGAATATTGAGCCCTGGACGGGTGTTAATTTCTAGCAATAATGGGCCCATATTTGCATCAAGAACAAAATCTGTTCCCACATATCCAAGTTGTGAGAGTTCACAACACTTAGATGCATACTTAAGAAGCAAATTCCAATGAGGAATTATGCGCCCCGATAATGTCGCATTTGTATCAGGATGAATAGTCAACGGCGAGTTCTTCCAAACACCTTCCAGTGTTTTTCCACTTTCCATTTCCACGCCCACCCCAACCGCACCTTGATGAAGATTAGCACGTCCATTTGATAAACTTGTTGGCAGCCTCAACATACC
>JAAZON010000245.1 GCA_012797725.1 SAR324 cluster bacterium
AAATTTGTTCAAAGCCAAAAGGCCCTTTTATTTCAGCCTTATAAGTGCCAATTACCGGTGATTTCTTGAAATATTCTCTTATATCTAAAATGGAATGACTTTCAATGAAACTTATTTGTTCGCGCACTTCCTCAAGTGTAAAAGTTACATTTAGCGAATGTTCAATTCCCTCGGATACAAGCGTAACTCTCCATTTATCGAGGTTTGTTGAATCCTTTTGTATTGGAAACTGCAAGGAAGGAATTTGATTCACAAATAACAATGATCCGTCCGGGTCCTTATCCCTAGAAAAAGGCACACAATCTACAAAAGCAATTTCTGGAGGCTTTGCTTTTATTGGAATTGCTGGCCATGGAAAATCATTATCCCTTTCAACCAATATATAATTAGCATTTGTAAAATCCCAAACTTCAAGTTTCCAATCCGAGAAAGCATCTTGAAGCTGGCTAAATTCCCCCAGACGTTTTTCTTCCCCATTTACATAGATATTGCATTCCGTGGGGAGCATAACAGCCATCATCTCTGCTGGTATTTTTTGGCACCAGTGAAGCAGGGTTGGCTGCTCCTGTATATTTTGCCAAATGACCAAAGGCGATTTTCCATCGCCAGGGAAAACTGGTATTTTCCAAAAGCGATGCATCGTTTCTCCCTGATTGGCTTTCCCCTTGCTTATCAGAGACAGTATTATTTCCTCAGTTGGTTCTTTAATCTGAAACTGATCTTCTGAAGCAAAGATATTTATTCCCGCTCTAATTAAGCGAACAGGAATTTCTTCTTTGAAACCAGATGATGGAATGAATATTTTCCATAATAAATCATTGTCTACCAGATTTGGTGAAATGAATAATTTAGGAAAGGCGACTGTGATTGATTTTTCATAAAAATCAAAAAAAACTCTGGGAGCGCTTTCACCTAGCTTTTCTTCCACTTTCCTTTGTAAAAACTGCTCATAGTCATCCACCACATAGGCTGGCAAACTCATCCCAGGTGTGGGATCAAAATATCCTTTTTCCTTGAAATTCCTAACCATCTGCTGCGAAGCTTTTAGGTAATCAATACCAACAGGGCCACTGTATTCAAAGAAATTGATGACCGTCTGATCGCCATAATATCGAAATTCACCAGAGAGCGCTTTCAGGATGAATTCTTCAGCCGGAAGATCCCGCCAATAGTTTTTTTCTACAGATGGCAGAAGCATATACTCAAAAAAATCGGGTAGTGAATATGCAGGGATGCCCCCATGAATTCTTATAGAAGTTACATAAATGTCTGCACCAGGATAATTAAATGTCTCTAGACCAAGTCCACTGATGATCGAAATAAATAATTTGTGCCATTCATGGTTGTACAATTGGTGTTTATTTTGAATGCCAATGGATTGGCTGAAAGTATCCCAGAAACCTTGTGCAATATTGATTGATGCATACGCTGCGAGTAACTTAACAAAAGTCAGCTTATATTCCGTTGTTAATACTTTGGTCGCGTAAGTCAATCCTTGTGTTTTTATCAAACCCTTAACCAAATCTCCAATAAATTGGATTTCTGATTCATCCAGAGGAATCTCCCCAAGCAAACGGATATGCCCAAGGTAAGACCTCAGGTACTTTTCCCACCCCTCCAATGTTTGCTGCATAATACCTCCCCTATTATTTGACTAGATCAAATTCAATTGGCTAGGCTGTTCTCCTCAGTGTGTTTTGGTATTTTGATAATACATCAGCAACATCTATCATGCAATCAAAAGTTAGATATAACGAAATCACCGATTGAGCTTTTTCATACTGGTACTGATTAATTTATTACAACTTTATGACTTCAATCATAGGGCTAAATCAGATTAATTCGTTATATTTCATAGATTTTTCCTTAGAGTGCTTAATTGATAACTTTGCAGAATTTTTGAATCTTGGATTTCTCATTCGTTGCAATTTTTTTAATAAAACTAGATGGAATTTTGCCTATGTCCATTAAAATTAAAGGTAAGGTTTGTTAATGGAGTAAAGAGAGGATGTTTGGGGTGGGGGCATCCCCTCCCGACCCTGCCAGCAGGAGAGGAGATTGTATTGATTGGTTAGA